>JBJMWH010000049.1:0-7891 GCA_045810245.1 Burkholderiales bacterium
ATCCGCAGTACGTTCATCGTGGGCTTCCCGGGTGAAACTGAAGCGGAGTTCTCCTTTCTTCTGCAGTTTCTGGAACAGGCCCAGTTGGATCGCGTCGGCTGCTTCGCCTATTCGCCGGTCGAGGGCGCAGCCGCCAACGACCTGCCGGGCGCCGTTCCGGAGGCGGTGAAGGAGGAACGCCGCGGTCGCTTTATGGAGAAGCAGGCGGCGATAAGTTTGACGAAGCTCAAAAACAGGGTGGGCAAAAGGCTTACGGTCCTGGTCGACGCGCCGGGTGTCGGGCGCTCGAAGGCCGACGCGCCGGAAATCGACGGCCTGGTACGCTTCAAGGGCGGCAAGGGCGGCGAATTCGCCGAAGTTCTGATCGATCGTGCCGACGAGCACGATCTCCACGGAAAACTGCAATGACTGAGGCAGCAAGACCAAAAAGGGGTCAGAGCAATTTTCCTGTAACACATGGGGTGTTGCTGGATTTGTAACCGGAAAATTGCTCTGACCCCTTTTAATCGGAGAGTGCAATGAGCCTACGGGAAGTGAGTCAGCGCGACGTAGTGGTGGTGTCGGGCGCGCGCACGGCGATCGGCGACTACGGCGGCTCGCTCAAAGAGTTCGCGGCGACGCGGCTCGGGGCGACCGCGATCAAGGAGGCCGTGGCGCGCTCGAAAGTCGCGCCCGAAAGCATCGGCCATGTCGTGATGGGCAGCGTCATCCACGGCGAAGCGAAGGACATGTATCTCTCGCGCGTCGCCGCGGTCGAGGCGGGCATCCCGGTGGGCACACCGTGCCTCACGGTGAACCGCCTGTGCGGCTCGGGCCTGCAGGCGATCGTCTCGGCGAGCCAGCACATCCTGCTCGGCGACTGCGACGTCGCCGTGGCGGGCGGTGCCGAGAGCATGAGCCGCGCCGCATACTTCCTGCCCACCGGGCGCTGGGGCCAGCGCATGGGCGATGCCGCGATAGTCGATGCCATGGTCGGCGCGCTGCACGATCCGTTCGGCCACGGCCACATGGGCGTCACCGCCGAGAACATCGCGGCGAAGTACGGGTTCACGCGCGAGCAGCAGGATCAGTTTTCCGTCGAGTCGCACCGCCGGGCGGCGAAGGCGATGGAGCAGGGCCTGTTCAAGAGCCAGATCATTCCGATCGAGCTGAAGACGAAAAAGGGCGTGGAGCAGTTCACCACCGACGAGCACGTGCGCAAGGACGTGAAGCCGGAGGACATGGCGAAGCTGAAGGCCGTGTTCAAGAAGGAGAACGGCACGGTCACGGCCGGCAATGCTTCCGGAATCAACGATGCGGGCGCGGCGCTTGTCCTCATGGATTCACAAGCGGCAAAACGGCAAAACATCAAGCCTCTGGCACGCCTCGTGGCCTACGCGCACGCGGGCGTGGAGCCGCAGGTGATGGGCCTCGGGCCGATCCCGGCGGTGCGGCGCGTGTTCGAGAAGGCGGGACTCAAGCCTGCCGACATGGACGTGATCGAGTCGAACGAAGCCTTCGCGGTGCAGGCGATGGCGGTGACGAAGGATCTCGGGCTCGACCCGGCCAAGGTGAACCCGAACGGCGGCGCGGTGGCGCTCGGACACCCGATCGGCGCGACCGGCGCGATCCTCACGGTGAAGGCGCTCTACGAGCTCGAGCGCATCGGCAAGCGCTACGCGCTCGTCACCATGTGCATCGGCGGCGGCCAGGGTATCGCCGCGATCTTCGAGCGTACCTAGCGACCAGGAAGGCTCAACTTTGAAGTAGTACCGCGTCGGTTCGCGCATTAGCAGTTAGGATTTTGGTCATGCGCCGCAAACCCCGCATCGGACTTGCCCTCGGCTCGGGCAGCGCGCGCGGCTGGGCGCACATCGGCGCCATCCGGGCGCTCGAGGAGCGCGGCATCAAGCCGGATCTCGTCTGCGGCACCTCGATCGGGGCGCTGGTCGGCGCCGCCTACGCCTCGGGCGAGCTCGACCGGCTCGAGAAATGGGTCACGGCCCTCGCCTGGACCACCGTGGTGCGGCTGATGGACCTCACGTGGCGCGGCGGCCTGATCCGCGGCCAGCGGCTGTTTACGCTCTTTCGCACCATCTTCCAGGACCGCGACATCGACGGCCTGCCGATCCCGTACGGCGCGGTGGCGACCGAGCTCTATTCCGGCCGCGAGCTCTGGCTGCGCCATGGCAATCTCCTCGACGCGGTGCGCGCCTCGTGCGCGATGCCGGGGCTTTTCACGCCGGTGATCCGCGACGGCGAGGTGGTGGTCGACGGCGGTCTCGTCAACCCGGTGCCGGTTTCGATGTGCCGGGCGCTCGGTGCGGAAGTGGTGATCGCGGTCGATCTCTCCTGGGGCAAGCTCGGGCCCTACCGCGACCGCAGCAGGGCCGTCGCGCCGCGCGAGGTGCCCGGATGGCTCGCACGGCTGCGGCCCGGGTGGGTTGATAAAAAATCCAGGGTCGAAGACCGCACCGTGATCCCTTCGATCTTCGAGGTGTTCAGCACCTCGCTCGACGTGGTGGAGATGCGCGTCGCGAGGAGCCGCCTTTCGGGTGACCCGGCCGACGTGCTCGTCACGCCGCTCCTGCCCGACTTCGCCACCATGGACTACCACCGCGCGCAGGAGGCGATCGAAGAGGGTCGCACCGCGGTCGAACGCATGGGCCCGCTGCTCGACCAGGTCGTCAGCTGACGCCCGCGTGGAGCTGACGCTCCCGGTCGCCGCCGCGGTGCTCGGCGCGGCGCTCCTGCACGCGACGTGGAACACGCTGGTCAAGGCCTCCGGGGACAAGGAGCTCGACACCTACGCGGTCGCGGCGGGCTCGGGGGTTTTGGCTTTTGTCATCATTCCCATCCTCCCCGTGCCGGCGCCGGCATCGTGGCCGTGGCTCGCCGGCTCGGCGGCGGTGCATATCCTCTACTTCGTGTTTCTCGCCGGCGCCTATCGGTACGGCGAGCTTTCGTACGTGTATCCGATCATGCGCGGCGGCGGGCCGATGATCGTGGCGGCGAGTGGCGCCGCCGTGTTCGCCGAGGTGCTGAGCGGCGGTCAGTGGCTCGGCCTGCTGCTGGTGTGCGGCGGCATCGTGGGGTTCGCCGCGGGCGCCCACGACCGCCGCGCAACCCTGTTCGCGCTCGCCAACGCCGCGGTGATCGGCGCCTACACCCTCATCGACGCGCAGGGCGCACGCGCCTCGGCGGCGCCGGTGAGCTACACGCTGTGGTTCTTCGCTGCGAACGCGCTCGTGATCATCGCCATGGGGTGGCTCAAGCGCGGCAGCGCAGTGCCGCGCTATCTCGGACGGCACTGGCGGCGCGCCCTGCTCGGCGGCGCGTGCAGCGTCGGCTCGTATGGCATCGCGCTGTGGGCGATGACGCGAGCCCCCGTCGCGCTGGTTGCAGTCCTGCGCGAGACGTCGGTGATTTTCGCCGCGGTCCTCGCGGCGCTGGTGCTGAAGGAAAAACTGACGCGCCGGCGGCTCTTAGCCACCGGCGCGGTGTTGGCAGGACTGATTCTTCTGAGACTCTAGGCGGGCTGCAGCCTTCCGTCGATCAGCCTGACGCGCTGGCCCGGCTGGTATGAGGGCGCGACGTCGCTGCGTACGGTTTCGTTCGCGCCGTCGTCGCGCCGCACGTCGATTTCCCAGTGCGTGGTGCCGCGCGCCTGCTTCTCGATCGCGCGGCCGGCGAAGGCGCCGCCCGCTGCGCCGAGCACCGTAATCACCTTCTGCGAGCCGTGGCCCTTGCCGATCTGGTTGCCGAGCACCGCTCCCGCGATGCCACCTGCGACCGGCCCGAGCGCCGTGCCCTCGCCCGCATCCTTGACCTCGCGTACGGCCTGCACGGTGGCGAGGTTCCCGGGTTGCGCGACCGGCTTGGGCGTCTCGACCGGGGCCGCGGGGGCTTGCGCGTAAGGCGGCGGAGGCGGCGGCGTACCGTAGTCGTTGTAGGCCACAGGCGCCGCGGGCTTGGGCGTGCTGGCACGCGCCACCGGCTTCTTGTGCATCGGCTTGGGCGCGGTCTGTGGCGCGGGCTGGGCGATAACCGGCTCGACCGGCTTCGCGACTTCCTGTATGGATTCGACGGCGCCTTCCTGGTTGTGGGAGCCGATCGAATTCGGAATGAGGCCGGTCACCGCAGCTACGCCGACTGCGGAAAACACGGTCACTGAGATCGCGGCGGCGGTGAGCAGCGGGTGAAGACGGCGGGTGTTCGTTTCCATTGCTTGTTCTCCGTTGAGTGCATCGAACACTGCACAGATTACGGAGGACGCCGCCCCGCTGCCGTAAGCGAGTGTTACCGGTTGTTACTCGCCGCCGCCTTCGGGGCGCATGTGGGGGAAAAGGATGACATCCCGGATACTTGGACTGTCGGTCAGGAGCATCACCAGGCGATCGACGCCGAGGCCGGCGCCCGCGGTCGGCGGCAGGCCGTACTCCAGCGCGCGGATGTAATCGGCGTCGTAGTACATGGCCTCCTGGTCGCCGGCCTCCTTGGCCTTCGCCTGCTCGAGGAAGCGCGCCGCCTGATCCTCGGGATCGTTCAGCTCGGAGAACCCGTTGGCGACCTCCTTCGCGTCGATGAAGAGCTCGAAGCGGTCGGTGAGCTGCGGGTCCGAATCGCGCCGCCGCGCGAGCGGCGACACTTCGGCGGGAAAGTCGGTGATGAAGGTCGGCTGGATCAGGTGCTTTTCCGCGACTGCCTCGAAGAGCATGAGCTGCAGCGCGCCCCAGCCTTGATGCTTCTCGTATTTGACGTTGAGTGAATCCAGTTTTTTTGTCAGAAAGACGCGCTCGCGCAGGTCGCCGTCGATGCCGTGCTGCCGGATGGCATCGGGCATCGCTAGGCGTGCGAAAGGCTTTCCGAGCTCGATGGTCTTGCCCTGGTACTGGACCTGAGGGACGCCGGCGGCCGCGCGCACCAGCTTCTCCGTCAGATCCATCATGTAGCTCCAGTCCTGGTACGCGCAGTACCACTCGAGCATCGTGAACTCGGGATTGTGGCGCGTCGAGATGCCCTCGTTCCTGAAATTGCGGTTGATCTCGAAGACGCGCTCCATGCCGCCGACGACGAGGCGCTTGAGATACAGCTCGGGGGCGATCCGAAGGTAGAGCTCCATGTCGAGCGCGTTGTGATGCGTCTTGAACGGCCTCGCCACGGCGCCGCCCGGAATGGGCTGCATCATCGGCGTTTCGACCTCGAGGTAGCCCTCGGCGCGCAGCACCTCGCGCAATGCCTGCACGATCTGCGATCTCTTCTGGAAGATCTCGCGCACCTGCGGATTGACGATCAGGTCGACATAGCGCTGGCGATAGCGGGCCTCATGGTCGGTCAGGCCGTGGAACTTCTCAGGCAGCGGGCGCAGCGCCTTGGCGAGAAGGCGGATCTTCGCCGCATGGACGGTCAGCTCGCCTTTCATGGTGCGGAACAGGTGGCCTTCCACCCCGAGCAGGTCGCCGAGGTCCCAGTGCTTGAACTCCTCGTAGCCGGGAACGTCCTGGGTGATGTAGGCCTGGATCTGGCCGCTGCCGTCCTGCAGCGTGGCGAAACTCGCCTTGCCCATGACGCGCTTGAGCATCATGCGCCCGGCCACGACGGCGGCGGGCTTGTCTTTCTCAAGCTGTTCCTTCGACTTCTGCCCATGTGCCTTGGTCAGAGCCGAGGCAAAGTCCTTGGGGCGGAAATCGTTCGGGTAAGCCTGGCCCTTCGCCCGCAGCGCCTTCAGCTTCTCGCGCCGTTCTTCGACCAGCTTGTTGTCTTCTTCCATGTCAGCGGATGCGGTCGCGGGCGATGTCCATGATGAGCCGGGAGGCGAGGTACAGGCGCGGCTCGATGCTCGAGACGAGCACGTATTCGTCGTCGGTGGAATGGGCGCCGAAGCCGCGCAGACCGAAGCGCTCCACCACCGCGTTCTTCGTCTTCAGCGCCGCGAAAGCTGCGTCGGTGCCGCCGCCCTCGGCGACGGCGTCGGCGACCAGCTCCTTGCCGAGCTCCTGGTAGATCGCCTGCGCGTGCTTCGCCGTCGCGGCCGAAGCCGCAGAGGCCTCGAGCGGAGGCCGCCGGCGCTCGAAGATCATCTCCACCTTGGCCTCGGGCAAAAGCTGCTTCTTGATCCGCTGCCGCACCGCCTGCTCGATGCCGTCGTAGTCGGCGACCCGCAGCACTCGCACGTCGGCCATTGCCTCCGCGGTCGGCGGGATCACATTTCGGCTCATCCCCGCTCGCGACAGGGTCCAGTTCATCTTGAGGCCGGTCGCCGGATTCGACAGGTCGCGCGTCTGCAGGATCTGGTGCGAGAGCTCGTACAGCGCATTCACGCCGAGCTGGGGTGCGGCCCCGGCATGGGAGGCCTTGCCGTAGACCTTGAGCGCGACCGAGGCGATGCCCGCGGTCGCGAGCGCGATCTTGTCCGACTCTACGCGCGAGGATTCGAACGACAGCGTCGCGTCGTGCTCTGCGCCGAGGCGCGTGAGCAGCGCGCGCGAGCCGGGCGAGGAAAGCTCCTCGTCGGCGTTGATGAGCACGGTGAGCGTGCCATAGTCGCGGAACTCGAGCGCCTTCAGCATCGCGACCGTGTGCAGGATCACCGCGATGCCCTGCTTGTCGTCGGCGATTCCGAGCCCGAAGGCACGCTCGCCGTCGACACGGAACGGCTGCTTCGCGAGCAGGCCGCGCGGGTAGACCGTATCCATGTGCGCAATCAGCAGGATGCGCTTCGCGCCGGCGCCCTTGAACGTGGCGCGCACCATCCTGCCGGTGCGCTCGGGCGTGTCCTCCATCTTGTAGACATCGGCGGGCTCGACCAGCTCGACCTCGCCGCCGAGACTTTTCAGCCGCCCGGCGATGAGCTGCGCGATCCGGTCCAGGCCTTCGAGATCGCGGCTGCCGGATTCGATCGACACCAGTTCCTTGAGCGTGTCGAGCAGCGGGCCCTTCTGCGTGCGCGCCTGCGCCAGCACCGCATCGACCGGCTGCGCCGTTACCGCAGTGAGGAAAAAAAGCAGGGCAACCGAGGCAGCGTGGCGAACCCGGAACAAATTCATCCTAAACCCCCTGTTTCAGGCTGGCGCTGATGAAGTCGTCGAGCTCGCCGTCGAGCACGCGCTGCGTGTCGCCCTTCTCCACCCCGGTACGCAGGTCCTTGATGCGCGACTGGTCGAGAACGTATGAACGGATCTGGTGGCCCCATTCGATGTCGGTCTTGGCCGCCGCCAGCTTGTCGGCCTCGGCGGTGCGCTTGCGCAGCTCGAGCTCGTAGAGCCGCGACTTCAGCATCGACATGCACTCCGCGCGGTTCCTGTGCTGCGAGCGGTCGTTCTGGCTCTGCACCACGATGCCGCTCGGGATGTGCGTAATGCGCACTGCCGACTCGGTCTTGTTGACGTGCTGGCCGCCGGCGCCCGAGGCGCGGTAGACGTCGACGCGCAGGTCGGCCGGGTTGATCTCGACCTCGATCGATTCATCGACCTCGGGATACACGAACACGCTCGCGAACGAGGTATGGCGCCGCGCGTTGGAGTCGAACGGGCTCTTGCGAACCAGGCGGTGAACGCCGTTCTCCGTGCGCAGGCTGCCGTAGGCGTAGTCGCCGGTAATCTTCAGCGTGGCGCTCTTGAGGCCGGCGACTTCTCCCGGCGTCTGCTCGAGGATCTCGGCGCCAAAGCCCCTGCGGTCGCAGTACTTGAGGTACATGCGCATGAGCATCTGCGCCCAGTCCTGTGCCTCCGTGCCGCCGGCGCCGGCCTGGATGTCCATGAAGCAGCTCGCCGGGTCGAGCGGATTGGAGAACATGCGGCGGAACTCGAGCGCCGCGACGTCGCTTTCGAACTTCGCCAGATCGGAGGCAACCCCAACCAGGGTGGCGTCGTCGTTCTCCGGACGAGCCATGTCGAAAAGCTCTTTCGCGTCC
>JBJMWH010000050.1:0-6104 GCA_045810245.1 Burkholderiales bacterium
ATTCCGACGAAAATACTTTGCGCGCCGGATAAAGGGATATGAAATGGAAAGGGCGCCTGCCGACCCACGATAGTTCTAAATCGACATGGAATGTAGGGTTTGCATTACGTCGGCCCTAACGAGCGGAAAAAAGCACCATGACCGTGGATGGACCCGGACTGCCAACTGAACGGAACCTTGGCCTGCTCGTGGTCGAGGACGATCACAACCTTTGCGGTGCCTTGCACCGCGCGTTCCAGAAGCGCGGTTACGCAGTGAAATCGGCGGGGAGCGTGCCGCAGGCGCTCGCCCTGCTGAACGATTGGTCTGCCAACTATGCGGTGATCGACCTGCGCTTGCCGGGGCCCTCCGGGCTGACCCTGATACCGCCTCTAAAAGAGGTCAATGCCGAAATGCGAATCGTGATGATGACCGGATATGGCAGCATCGCCACGGCAGTGGAGGCGATCAAGCTCGGCGCCGTGCACTACCTGGCGAAGCCGGTGGACATGGACATGATCGAGCGGGCGTTTCATCTCGTGCAGGGTGACGTAACCCTCAACCCGCAGCCGCAGCGCCTGTCCGTGAACCGCCTGGCGTGGGAGCACATCCACGGCGCGCTCAACGATTACGGCGGCAATATCTCGGCAGCGGCCCGGGCGTTGGGCATGCACCGCCGCACCTTGCAGCGCAAGCTCGGCAAGCGTCCCGCGCGCGCTTGAAAAGCGCGTTTATGCGGTAAAGTCGCCGCCAATATGGGCGCGGGCCGCGGCGTGCTTCTCGTCAACCTCGGCACGCCGTCGGCGCCTACGGCCGGCGCGGTGCGCACTTACCTCGCCGAATTCCTTTCCGATCCGCGCGTCGTGCGCCTGCCGCGCTTGATCTGGCTGCCGATCCTCCACGGGATCGTGCTGCGAACGCGCCCGGCGAAATCGGCCGAGAAGTACGCCGCGATCTGGTCCGCAGACGGCTCGCCGCTCGCGGTCCACACGCGTCGGCAAGCCGAGATGCTGCAGGCGAATTCCGATCTTCGAGTCGAATACGCGATGCGTTACGGCGCGCCGGACATCGCCGGTGCGCTCGAGCGGCTGAAAGGCTGCGACGTCACGGTGCTGCCGCTCTATCCGCAGTATTCGGAAAGCACCACCGAAAGCGTGGCCGACAAGCTGCCCGCGGGCATGCGCATGATCCGCAGCTTCCACGACCACCCCGCCTACATCGCGGCGCTCGCCGCGAACGTGCGCCGGTACTGGGAGCAGAGCGGCCGCGGCGAGATGCTCGTCATGAGTTTTCATGGCCTGCCGGCGCGCGGCGCCGGCTCCTACGAGCGCGAATGCCGCGCCACCGGCATGCTGCTCGCCGCCGCGCTGGGCCTGAAGGACGCGCAATGGAAAGTCACGTTCCAGTCGCGCTTCGGCTATGCGAAATGGCTGCAGCCCTACACCGAGGCCACGCTGATCGGGCTCGCGCGGCGCGGCGCGACCCGGGTCGACGTGGTGTGCCCGGGCTTCGTTTCGGATTGCCTCGAGACGCTCGAGGAGATCGGCATCGTGGCGCGCCGGCGCTTCCTCGAGGCCGGCGGGCGCGAGCTCCACCTCATGCCCTGCCTGAACGAGTCGCCGGCGTGGATCGGCGCGCTCGCGCTTATCGTCCGATCAGCCCCTTGAGGCGGTCGCGCACCTTGTCCTCGATCTTGTCGCGGTTCTTCTCGATCGCCTCCTTCGCCTGGCCGCCGACCTTCGATTTCGCGAGGTCGCCGGCGACCGCGCGATAGTCGACCTCGTACTTCATGGCGTCCAGCGGGCCGGAAAGCTTGACCGGCACCGTGAGGCCGGCCACGTCGTCGCGCTCCTTGCCGCCCTGCCCCTTGGTCGTGGCGACAACGGCCGCCTTGACGACGTAGTTGATGGCCGACTTCGCGACGTCGATGTCGCCCGCCCCGCTCACGCGGAAGAGCGGCGCCTTCACGTCGAGGTCGTCGTTGTGCGCTACGCCGTTCTTGACGACGAAGGTCGCGTTCAGCTCCGAGAAGTCGGTGCGCTCCTTGCCGTCGGCGGCCTGCGCCTGCTGCGAGCCGAGGGCCGAGCGCGCCTTGTTGATGATCGCGCCGATGTCCACGCCCTTGACGGCGCCGTCTTTCAGGTTGACCTTGGCGGTGCCGGCGAGCGCGCTTTTCATGGCGTTCACGGTCTTGCCCGCGGCATTCACGTCCAGCGCGATGTTGCCCTTGCCTTCGAGGTTGTCCTGCGGCGCGAACTCGCGCAGCAGCGGCCCGACCGCGATGTTGGAGAGCGTTTCCTTGACGGCCACGCGGTTCGCGTTGCCGTCGAGCATCAGGTTTCCAGACAAACTACCCTCATACAGGTTCGCAGAGTGCGGACCGACCTCGGCGCGGCCCTCGGCGGCGCGGATCTCGGTCTTCAGCGCGGCGAGCTTCAACCCCTGGACCTGGAGCGCGCCGATCTCCACCTTGCCCTTCGCGTTCAGGCCCTTCAGACCCGAGAGGTCGACCGGCGCGTCGGCTTCCTTGTCCTTGGAGGCGGGTTTCGCCGGCTCGTCCTTCGTCTCGGGTTTCTTGTCCTGCTTTTTCTCCGACGAGGCGAGGTAGCGGTCGAGGTTCAGCTTGTCGATGTTGAGATCGAACTCGTACGCGGCCACCTTGGCGCGCGCCATCGCCGCTTTGCCCTTGATGGTCGACTCGTCGAGCTTGGCGGTGAAGTCGAGCGCCACCGACTCGGGCTTCAGCGCGTAGCGGCCGTTCAGCGCGAGCTTCGCCTCGAGCGGGGGCGTGTTGCGCTTGAGCGCGGTCGCGAAGTCGAGCTTGCCCTCGGCGTTCTCCGCAATGCGGCCGGTCTCGAGCTTGAGCTCGTTCAGCGCGATCTCCTGCCCGCTCGCGAGGTCGCGATAGGCAAGCGCGGCGCGCTCGATCGTCACGCCGGCGATGTCGAATGCGACCGCGCCCCGTCCCGAGTCCGGGGCTTTTTTCTCCGCCTTGGCGGCGGGTTTTTCACCGGCCTGCTCGATGAGGTCCTGGAAGTTGAAGCGCCCCTCCTTGTCCTTCACGATCTGCGCGCGCAGCCCGCTCAGGCGCACGCGGTCCACGATGACCGCGCCGCGCAAAAGCGGCAGCAGCGCGACCGAAGCGTGCGCCGACTCAAGCGACACGAAGGGCTGGCTCGCCGCGCGCTCGGACAGGACCACGCCCGACACCTTGGCGCCGAGGCTCGGATAGAATGCCAATTCGAGGGGCCCCTTCAGCTCCAGCGTGCGCCCGGTCCGCTCCTTGACGAGGCGCTGGATGTCGTCCTTGTAGCGGTTGGGATCGAAGGTCATGGCGAAGATCGCCGCCGCGGCGATCGCGAGGACCACCAGCCCGAGGACCAGATACAACACAATCTTCAATGCTTTCAAAGGACTAATCTCCGCGTGAATTTCGCAGGGCGCGCTTGAAATCCGTTCGCGCCGACCCAAGTTCGACCAGATGCAAGAAGAGAGTGTTCAACCGCAGCAAGCCGAAAACCCGCCTTCGCAGTCCGCCCTCGAGGGCGAGCTCGCCGAGGCCCGCGCCAAGCTCGCCGAGCAGCGCGAGCAGATGCTGCGGGCGGTCGCCGACGCCGACAACGCCCGCAAGCGGGCCCAGACCGAGGCCGCGAACGCCCAGAAGTATGCCCTCGAACGCTTCGCCAACGGGCTGCTTCCGGTGCTCGACAGCCTCGAGGCCGCGGTCAGGAGCGCCGACCTGAGCGGCGTCGAGCTGGTGCTGCGCCAGGTCGTGACGGCGCTCGACAAGGCGAATATCCGCGAGATCAACCCGGCGCCGGGCGAGCGCTTCGACCCGTACCGGCACCAGGCCATGGCTGCCGTGGAATCGCCGCCGGGTGATAGACACGAACCGAACACCGTGGTTTCGGTCATGCAGAAAGGCTACAGCCTCGCCGACCGCGTGTTGCGCCCGGCGCTCGTCACGGTCGCCAAGGCGGTTGAAAAACCGGCCGGAAACCCCATATCCGACACAGACTTGACTTAACAAGGACGGCTTAGTTAGCCGCGGAGCCCCGAAATGGCAAAAATCATCGGCATCGACCTCGGTACCACCAACTCCTGCGTCGCGATCATGGAGGGCGGCAAGCCCAAGGTGATCGAGAACGCGGAGGGTTCGCGCACCACCCCGTCGGTGGTCGCCTACACCGAGGACGGCGAGATCCTGGTCGGCGCCCCGGCCAAGCGCCAGGCGGTCACCAACGCCAAAAACACCATTTACGCGGTGAAGCGCCTGATCGGCCGGCGCTTCGAAGACCCCGAGGTCCAGAAAGCCACCAAGTCCGTGCCGTACAAGATCGTGCGCGCGGACAACGGCGACGCCTGGATCGAGGTGCGCGGCAAGAAGATCTCGCCGCAGGAAGTCTCGGCGCAGATCCTGCGCAAGGTCAAAAAGGACGCGGAAGCGTACCTGGGCGAAACCGTCACCGATGCGGTGATCACGGTGCCCGCGTACTTCAACGACTCCCAGCGCCAGGCGACGAAGGACGCCGGCCGCATCGCGGGGCTCGAGGTCAAGCGCATCATCAACGAGCCGACCGCGGCGGCGCTCGCCTTCGGCGAGGACAAGACCGCCAAGAAGGACATGAAGATCGCGGTGTACGACCTCGGCGGCGGGACCTTCGACATCTCGGCGATCGAGATCGCCGACGTGGAGGGCGAGAAGCAGTTCGAGGTGCTCGCCACCAACGGCGACACCTTCCTCGGCGGCGAAGACTTCGACCAGCGGCTGATCGACTACATCGTCGGCGAGTTCAAGAAGGAGCAGGGCGTCGACCTGTCCAAGGACGTGCTCGCGCTGCAGCGGCTGAAGGAAGCCGCCGAGAAGGCGAAGATCGAGCTGTCCTCGGTGCAGCAGACCGAGATCAACCTGCCGTATATCACGGCCGACCAGAGCGGCCCGAAGCACCTGACGATGAAAATCACCCGCGCGAAGCTCGAGGCGCTGGTGATGGATCTCATCGACAAGACCATCCCGCCGTGCCGCACGGCGATCAAGGACGCCGACGTCACGAGCGACAAGATCAGCGACGTGATCCTGGTGGGCGGCCAGACGCGCATGCCCAAGGTGCAGGACAAGGTGAAGGAGTTCTTCGGCCGGGAGCCGAGGAAGGACGTCAACCCCGACGAGGCGGTGGCGGTGGGCGCGGCGATCCAGGCGGGCGTATTGAAGGGCGACGTGAAAGATGTTCTTTTGTTGGACGTCACGCCCTTGTCCCTCGGCATCGAAACCCTGGGCGGGGTGATGACCAAGCTCATCAACAAGAACACCACCATCCCGACCAAGGCGCAGCAGGTGTTCTCGACCGCCGAGGACAACCAGAACGCGGTGACGATCCACGTGCTGCAGGGCGAGCGCGACCTGGCCGCGGGCAACAAATCGCTCGGCCAGTTCAACCTGACCGACATTCCGCCCTCGCCGCGCGGCATGCCGCAGATCGAGGTGACCTTCGACATCGACGCCAACGGCATCCTGCACGTGACGGCCAAGGACAAGGCCACCGGCAAGGAGAACAAGATCAAGATCCAGGCGAGCTCGGGCCTGAACGAGGCCGAGATCCAGCGCATGGTGAAGGACGCCGAGGCGCACGCCGAGGACGACAAGAAGCAGCTCGAGCTGGTCAACGCCCGCAACCAGCTCGAGGCGATGGTGCACTCGGTGAAGAAGTCGCTCAAGGACTATGGCGACAAGCTCGACTCGGGCGAGAAGGAGCGCATCGAGGCCGCGGTGAAGGAAGCCGAGGGCGCGCTCAAGTCTGACAACAAGTCCGAGATCGACGCGCGGCAGCAGGCGCTCGCCCAGGCGGCGCAGAAGCTCGGCGAGAAGATGTATGCCGCGGAGCAGGCGAAGCAGCAGGCGCAGGACCAGCCCGCGGGCGAACCCGAGGCGCCCGGCAAGCGCGACGACGGCAACGTGGTCGACGCCGAGTTCACGGAAGTCAAGGACAAGAAAGCGGGTTAAGCTTCATGTGAAGCGAAGGCGGGCCGTTCCGGATCGGGACGGCCCGTTCGTTTGTCCGGAAGAGAAATGGCGAAGCGCGACTATTACGAAGTATTGGGCATGAACCGGGACTGCTCCGAGGAGG
>JBJMWH010000051.1:0-4583 GCA_045810245.1 Burkholderiales bacterium
CCTCGGTGCCGACCTCGAGCAGCCGCAGTCCGAGGCTGCGGCCGCGCACCTCGAAGTCGCTTGCAGCGCCGAAGCCGGGCAGCACCTCTGCGAGCAGCCGTCCGAGCAGCCGCGGCTCGCCGAGCAGGCGCTGCGCCTGCGGGTTGTGCTGCACCACGCGGGCGTCGCGGTCGAGGACCACGACTCCGTCGTGCATGTCCTCGATGACGAGCTGGTTGACCCGCGTCTGCGTCTCGAGGCTGCGTCCGCGCTGCCGGGCGAGGGCTTCGTTCGCCGCGACGCGCTGCGCGAGCCAGCCGGTGACGCCCGCGGTGGCGAAACAGCCGATCGCGAGCAAGCCCGGCTGCAGGAAGTTCGCGCTCGGGCTGTCATGGGCGAGCGCCCAGTAGCCCTGCTCCAGGAGCAGCGCGATCGCCGAGAGCGCCGCGTAGAGATACGACAGCCGCCGCGGCGCAACGATCGCCGCGGCGGTCACCGAAACCAGCAGCATCACGCCCAGACCGCTATGGATGCCGCCGCTCGCGTACATCATGAGGGTGATGGCGACGATGTCGAGCGCGACCTGGAGCGAAAGCTGGACATTGAAGCGCTCGTGCACGCTGCGCAACACGGTCTGGAACGCGATCGCGGCCGCGAGATAGGCGAGCGCGGTGTAACGGAACACATCGAGCGCTTGCGAGCCGATGCTGAGGGCGTCGCCGTAGATCAACGTCACGGCGAAGAACAGCGTGGCCAGCGCGATGCGGTACAGGTTGAAGTAGCTGAGTGAAGTCCAGTAGGCGCGCGGCGTGCGCGCCTCGCCCTCGAGAAACAGCTCCGGGTAACGGACGTGCGCTTCCATCAGCGTTTGCCGAGGCGGGCGTGCTCTTCGCTGCAATAGAGCAGCCCGTCCGCGGCGCGCGCTTCGGCGCGGGGCAGGTGTACGCCGCAGTGCGCGCAGCGCACGAGCTGTCCAGCGGACTCGGCGCGCTCGCGCGGATGGGTCGCGCCGCTCCGGTCGCGCAGCGCCCGGCGCACCAGCCAGACCGCGACCACCACGAGCAGCACGAGCACGATGAGGCGACCCATCGCGCGATTATCTACCGGGATGCAGATTCGGGCGGGAATGGTCGGGGTGACTGGATTTGAACCAGCGACACCTGCGTCCCGAACGCAGTACTATACCAGGCTGAGCTACACCCCGAATCGGAGGCAAGGTCCTGAAGCTGGGTCCTGAAGCTGGATCCCCGGCTAGCTGCGCCGTGTCACCGAGAAGGAGGCCAATTCTAGAAAAGATTCCTTGTATTCCGAGGCCGGCAGCGGCGCGAGCGCGAGCCGCGCAGCGGCCGCTTCGCGCCGCGCGACCTCGCGCGCATAGTCGAGCGCTCCGCTCACCCGGATCGCCTCGAGAACCGCGCCGAAGTCTTCGCGCCCCCCGGTGCTGATGGCGTCGCGCACCACGGCGGCCTGGTCGGCGCTGCCACAGCGCATGGCATAGATGAGCGGCAGAGTGGGCTTGCCTTCGGCGAGGTCGTCGCCGAGGCTCTTGCCGATCGCCGCCTCCTCACCCGAGTAGTCGAGCACGTCGTCGACCAGCTGGAACGCGGTCCCGACGTGCACTCCGTAGTCGGCGAGGCCCGCCTCCACCGCCGGCGCCGAGCGCGCCAGCACCGCGCCCAGGCGCGCCGACGCCTCGAACAGCTTCGCGGTCTTGCGCCGGATCACTTCGAGATAGCGCGCCTCGTCCACCGCGGGGTCGTGGCTGCCCATAAGCTGGAGCACTTCGCCGCCGGCGATGGTGTTGGTGGCCTCGGCCAGGACCTGCATCACGCGCATGTCTTCGAGCTCGACCATCATCTGGAAGGCGCGCGAGTACAGGAAATCGCCGACCAGCACGGCGGCCGCGTTCCCGAAGGCGGCATTCGCGGTGCTGCGGCCCCGGCGCAGGTGCGACTCGTCGACCACGTCATCGTGCAGCAGCGTGGCGGTGTGGATGAACTCCACGACCGCCGCGAGTTGCAGGTGCCCCTCGCCGGCGTAGCCGAGCGCGCGGCAGGCGAGCAGGAGCAGCGCCGGCCGCAGCCGCTTGCCGCCGGAGGCGACGATGTAGCGCGCCACTTCGCGTACCAGCGCCACGTCCGAGTCCAGGCGCGCGCCGATCAGCGCGTCGACCCGCGCCAGGTCCTCGGCGACCGGGGCCAGCATTGTCACGAAGCTCATGATTCGCTTATAATTCCAAGTCTTTGCAGGCGCAAGGCCGGGCTTTTCTCGGATTTTTCATTTTCTCGGGTTTTACGAGCTTCCATGTACGCAATCATCAAGTCGGGCGGAAAACAATACCGTGTGAAGGCCGGGGAGCAGGTGCGGGTCGAGGCGCTCGCTGCCGAGGTCGGCAGCACCCTTGCGCTCGAGGAGGTGCTTCTCGTCGGCACCGGCGATGGCGTCACGGTCGGCGCGCCGCTCGTTTCTGGCGCCAAGGTCACCGCGACAGTCGTTTCCCACGGCCGCGGCGACAAGGTGAAGATCTTCAAGCTGCGCCGGCGCAAGCACTACCAGAAGACGCAGGGCCACCGCCAGTCGTACACGGAACTGCGCATCGACGACATCGTTCAGGGATAGTCAGGAAAAGCTCATGGCACACAAGAAAGCTGGCGGCAGCTCCAGAAACGGCCGCGATTCGCAGGCAAAGCGCCTGGGCGTCAAGGTGTTCGGCGGCGAGCGGGTCAACGCCGGGCAGATCCTGGTGCGCCAGCGCGGCACCGTGGTACATCCCGGCCACAACGTCGGCATCGGCCGCGACCATACGCTCTTCGCGCGCGTCGGAGGCCAGGTTCTGTACGCGATCAAGGGCGCGAACAACAAGAAGACCGTAAGCGTCGTTGAGCAGACCCCGGCCGCTCAGCCCGCCTAAGCGCACCGCGGCCTGCACCAGGAGGCCCTACGCGAGCGCGTAGGGCTTTTTCGTTTGTAGCCCATGAAATTCATCGACGAAGCGAAGATCGAGGTGCACGCCGGCAACGGCGGGCACGGCGCCGCGACCTTCCGCCGCGAGAAGTACATCCGCTTCGGCGGACCGAACGGCGGCGACGGGGGCCGCGGCGGCAGCGTATGGGCACGCGCCGACCGCAACGTCAACACGCTGATCGATTACCGCTTCGCGCGCATCCACCGCGCCGAAAACGGCGCACGCGGCATGGGCTCGGACTGCAACGGCCGCGGCGGTGCCGACGTCGAGCTGCGCGTGCCGGTCGGAACGCTGGTGCGCGACGAGGAAAGCGGCGAGCTGGTCGCCGACCTGGCGAAGGACGGCGAGCGGGCGCTGCTCGCGCGCGGCGGGTCCGGCGGCCTGGGCAACCTCCACTTCAAGTCGAGCGTGAACCGCGCGCCGCGCCAGTTCACGCGCGGCGAGCCGGGCGAAGTGCGCAAGCTGGCGCTCGAGCTGCGCGTGCTCGCCGACGTCGGGCTCGCCGGTCTGCCCAACGCCGGCAAGTCGACCTTCATCCGCGCCGTCTCGAGCGCACGGCCGAAGGTGGCCGACTATCCGTTCACTACGCTCAACCCTTCGCTCGGCGTGGTGCGCGTGGGCGAGGCGAGCTTCGTCATCGCCGACATCCCTGGGCTGATCGAGGGTGCCTCGGAAGGCGCCGGTCTCGGCCACCAGTTCCTGCGCCATCTCGCGCGCACCAAGCTGCTCCTGCACATCGTGGATCTGACCGCCGATGATCCGGCGCGCGACGCCCGGGTCATCGCGGCCGAGCTCAAGAAATACGAGCAGACGCTGGCGCGGAAGTCGAGGTGGCTGGTGTTCAACAAGGCCGACGCGGTCGAGGACCCGGACGAGCGCATCCGCAAGCTCCTGTCCCAATTGCGCTGGAAGCGGCCGTGGTTCAAAGTCTCGGCCATCAGCGGCGCAGGAACCCAGGCCGTGATGAAAGCGGTCGCGCGCGAGCTGGCGAAGAAATGATTCCCCAAGCGAAAACCTGGGTCGTGAAGGTCGGCTCCTCGCTTGTGACCAACGAGGGCCGGGGCCTCGATACGGCCGCCATCGGGGGCCTCGCCGGGCAGGTGGCGGAGCTGCGCCGGCTCGGCAAGAGCGCCATCATCGTCTCGAGCGGCGCCATCGCCGAGGGGATGCAGCGCCTGGGGTGGACGCGCCGGCCGCACGCCATGCACGAACTCCAGGCCGCGGCAGCGGTCGGGCAGATGGGGCTCGCGCAGTGCTACGAAAGCTCGTTCCGCAGCCACGGGCTGCACAGCGCGCAGGTGCTGCTCACGCACGCCGACCTCGCCGACCGCCAGCGCTACCTGAACGCCCGCTCGACCCTGCGCACGTTGCTCGCCATGGGCGTGGTCCCGGTCATCAACGAGAACGACACCGTGGTGACCGACGAGATCAAGCTCGGCGACAACGACACGCTCGGCGCACTGGTCACCAACCTGATGGAGGCCGACGCGCTCGTCATCCTGACCGACCAGGCGGGTCTCTACGAGGCCGACCCGCGGCGCGACCCCGGCGCGAAGCTCGTCGCGCAGGCCGACGCTTTGGATCCGCGTCTGGAAGCGCTCGCCGGCGGAACCGGCAGCGCGCTCGCGAAGGGCGGCAT
>JBJMWH010000052.1:0-5173 GCA_045810245.1 Burkholderiales bacterium
CGGAGCAGCAATGCCGCACCGTCGAAACGTCGCGCGAGGTCGTCAATGGTTATGACGTCGTGTATCGCTACAACGGCCGCGACGTCGCCGTCGCGCTGCCCTACAACCCCGGCAGCACGATCAAAGTCGGCGTCTCGGCGCTGCCCGACGATCGCAGCGCCGATGCGCGCCGCGATGGCGACCGCGGCAACTACGACAATCGTCCGCCGCGCCGCCGCGGGCCGCCGTACTAAAGGCCGCTTGATCTTTATTAATTGCATCCACTGCGGCGACACTATTTCATTCAAGTTATCTGAGGACCTGGAACATGCGCGGTAAATTGCGGCAACTCGGAATTCTCGCTCTCGGCATAAGCATGGGCGTATTGATTGCGGTCGAACTCCCCGCGGTAGCGCAACCCGGCCAGAAGCCGCTGCCGATCGAAGAGTTGCGGGCGTTCACCGAGGTGTTCGGCAAGATCAAAAGCGATTACGTCGAGCCGGTCGATGACAAGAAGCTTATCGATCAGGCCATCGCCGGCATGCTATCGGGACTCGACCCGCATTCGAGTTATCTCGACAAGGAAGCGTTTCGCGAGATGCAGGTCGGCACGCGTGGCGAATTCGGCGGCCTCGGCATCGAAGTCGGGATGGAAGACGGCTTCGTGAAGGTCGTCTCGCCGATCGACGATTCTCCCGCCTCGCGCGCCGGCATCAAGGCAGGCGATCTCATCATGAAACTCGACGAAACGTTCGTGAAAGGCATCACGCTGAACGACGCCGTCAAACTGATGCGCGGCAAGCCCGACACGTCGATCACATTGACGGTGGCACGCAAAGGCGAACCCAAGCCGCTGGTATTTGCGCTGAAGCGCGCGGTCATCAAGATTCAAAGCGTCAAAGCGACGCTGCTCGAACCCGGCTATGCGTATTTCCGCGTCTCCCAGTTTCAAGGCCCGACGGGCGAAGCGCTCGCTGACGCAATTCAAAATGTGTTCAAACAAAATGCCGGCCCGATGAAAGGCATCGTGCTCGATTTGCGCAACGATCCGGGCGGCCTGCTGAGCGGCGCCGTTGCCGTGTCGGCCGCGTTCCTGCCGAAGAACGAGCTGGTGGTATATACCGACGGCCGCACCGAAGACGCGAAGATGCGCCTGACCGCGAGTCCGGAAAATTATCTGAGCCGCAGCGGCAAGCCGGACTACCTGTCGAAGCTGCCGGCGGCGGTCAAAGACGTGCCCATGGTAGTGCTCGTGAACGGCGGTTCGGCCTCAGCCTCTGAAATCGTCGCGGGCGCTTTGCAGGACCATCACCGCGCCGTGATCATGGGCACCCAGACCTTCGGCAAAGCGTCGGTGCAAACGGTGCTGCCGCTGGGCAACGGCACCGCGATCAAGCTGACCACCGCGCGCTACTACACGCCGGGCGGCCGCTCGATCCAGGCGCTCGGCATCAAGCCCGACCTCGTGGTCGAGGACCCGACCGACACCATGACGCGGGTGCGCGAAGCCGACCTGACGCGCCACCTGAACAACGCCCAGGTGAAGCCGGATGAGCCGAAGGCCGACGCCAAGAAGCCCGACGAGAAGAAGGACCCCTCGGCGGCCGCGAAGATCAAGCCGCAGCAGCCGTTGTCCCCGGCGGAGATGAAGCCGGTCGAGCTCGGCTCCAAGGACGACTTCCAGCTGCAGCAGGCGATCGCGCACCTCAAGGGCGAGCCGGTCAAGGCGGTCTCGCCGACGGTCGCCCAGACCAAGACGAACTGAACGCTGCCGCGGTAACGCGGCGTGGACGATCAGCAGCTCCTCCGCTACAGCCGCCACATCCTGCTTCCCGAAATCGGGATCGAGGGGCAGGAGCGGCTGCGAGCGGGCGCGGCCCTGATCGTCGGGGCGGGCGGCCTCGGCTGCCCGGCGGCGCTGTACCTCGCCGCCGCGGGCATGGGCCGCCTGGTGCTCGCGGATTCCGACCAGGTCGATCTCACCAACCTTCAGCGGCAGATCCTTTACCGGACCGATTCGGTCGGCCGCCCGAAAGTGGACGCGGCTCGTGCCGCATTGCTTTCGCTCAATCAGGAAATCGACGTCCTCGGCCTGGAAAAGCGGGTCGATGCCAATGACCTCGACGCCTTGGTGGCGCGGGCCGACGTGGTGCTCGACTGCTCCGACAACTTCCCCACCCGGCACACGCTCAACCGCGCCTGCGTGAAGCATGCGAAGCCCCTGGTCGCGGGGGCCGCGATCCGCTTCGAGGCCCAGCTCATGGTGTTCGACCTGAGGCGCGCCGAGGCCCCTTGCTACGCCTGCCTGTTCCCCGAGGACGGAGAAGTCGAGG
This sequence comes from Burkholderiales bacterium, assembly GCA_045810245.1. Taxonomy (GTDB): domain Bacteria; phylum Pseudomonadota; class Gammaproteobacteria; order Burkholderiales; family SG8-39; genus SCGC-AG-212-J23. The sequence continues at coordinate 2,313 of JBJMWH010000052.1, forward strand.
AGGTGCAGTGCTCGGTCATGGGCGTGTTCGCTCCCCTGACCGGCGTCATCGGCGCGATGCAGGCGGCGGAAGCGATCAAGCTCGTCGCCGCGGCGGGCGAGTCGCTGAGCGGGCGCCTGGTGATGTTCGACGCGAAGACGGCAGACTGGCGCTCGGTTCGCGTGAAGCGCGACCCCGCCTGCAAAGTGTGCGGCAACAGATGATCAGTTGAACTAAGCCAGCAGATAGCGCCGCTGGGCGGTGAAGCTCTCGCTCGGCTTCCTGCTGAAGCCGCTTTTCGCGTACTGGTGCAGGCAGCCGATCGAATAGCGCAGCAGCGTCGCCGCCCGGCCCGCGGCGTCGCCGTCGGAGGCGACGCGCAGCGCCTGCTTCAGGGTGGCCTCGAAGCGGTCGAAGAACTGGTTCATGCGCACCTGCAGGCGCTCGTGCTCGCCGACCAGCGCGTCGCCGGTCATGACGCGCACCATGCCTGGATTCTTCTCCGCGAACGCAAGCAGCATCTCGACCAGCTCGGCCGCCTGCCGCAGGCCGTCGGACTCGCTCTGGGTGATGCGGTTGGCCAGCGTGAATACCGAGCTCTCGATGAACTCGATCAACCCCTCGTACATCTGCGCCTTGGAGGCGAAGTGGCGGTAGAGCGCGGCCTCGGAGACCTCGAGGCGGCCGGCGAGCGCCGCCGTGGTGATGCGTTCCCACTTCGGCGCCTCGAGCATCTGCGCGAGAGCCTTCAGGATTTCGAGCCTGCGTTCGCCTTTGGCGCGGGGCATGGGAGGACGCAGCGGATTCTATGCTCAGCCGTAGCGGAAGACTAGGCGCGGCAGCTCGAGCACCGAAGCCACGCGCAGGTCGACGAAGGGCGTTCGGCGCTTCTCGCGGCTGACCCAGACCGTGGACATCCCCAGCCGGTGCGCGGTGCGCAGGTTCTCCAGCATGTCGTCGATGAACGCACAGCGATGCGGATCGACGTTGTGCTTGCGCAGCAGCATGCGAAAGCCGTGCAGCGCCGGCTTGCCGCGGTAGCGCGCATCCTCGATCGAATAGACCGCGTCGAAGTAGCGCGCCAGCCCCATGGCGCGCAGCACCCCCGCGACGTAATGGCGCGGCGCATTGGAGAACACGAGCTTCATGCCGCCGAGGCGCTCGAGCGCATGCTTGAGCGCGTTCTCGTGCACCACCAGGTCGCCGAGCTCCGGGAATACGTGCGTTTCGGCAAGAAAGCGGCGCGGGTGGATGCCGTGATGGCGCATGAGGCCATTCAGGGTGGTGCCGTAGCGCAGCCAGAAGTCCTGGCGCATGCGGTCGGCGCCGTCCGCGTCGACGCCGAACTCGCGCCGCAGGAACGCGTTGATCTGGTCGTGCATCGCCGGGAAGATGCGCGCCGTCGCATCGTGCAGCGTGTTGTCCAGGTCGAAGATCCACACGCGCCGCGACGGCGCCAGGCGCGCAATGCGCACTACTTGCTTTTGATCAGCGTGCCGACACCCTGGTCGGTGAGCACCTCGAGAAGCAGCGCGTTGGCCACGCGCCCGTCGATGATGTGCACGCTCTTCACGCCATTGCGCGCAGCGTCGAGCGCCGAGCCGATCTTGGGCAGCATGCCGCCCGAGATGACGCCCTTCGCCATCAGGTCGTCGATGCGCCGCGGCGTGAGCCCGGTGAGGAGCTTGCCGTCCTTGTCGAGAACCCCCGGCGTATTGGTGAGCACCACCAGCTTTTCGGCGCGCAGGACCTCGGCCAGCTTCCCGGCCACGAGGTCGGAGTTGATGTTGTAGGTGGTGCCGTCGGCCCCGGTTGCGATCGGCGCCACCACCGGAATGAAGCCACCCTGCTCGAGCGTGCCGATGATCGCGGCGTCGATCGACTCGATCTCGCCCACCTGGCCGATGTCGACCTTGCCGTTCTCCTTCGACGGCAGGAGCATCTTGCGCGCGCGGATCAGCGCGCCGTCCTGCCCGGTGAGGCCGACCGCCTTGCCGCCGGCCTGGTTGATGAGCTCGACCACTTCCTTGTTGACCTGCCCGCCGAGCACCATCTCGACCACGTCCATGGTCTCGCGGTCGGTCACGCGCATGCCCTGGACGAATTCGCCCTTCTTGCCCAGGCGCGTGAGCATGTCCTCGATCTGCGGCCCGCCGCCGTGCACCACGACCGGATTCATTCCCACCAGCCTCAGCAGCACCACGTCGCGGGCAAAGGCGGCCTTGAGCGCCTCGTCGGTCATGGCATTGCCGCCGAACTTCACGACGATGGTCTTGCCGTGGAAGCGCTGGATGTAGGGCAACGCCTCGTGGAGAATGCGCGCCTTCTCGGCGGCCTGCGGGCTGTGGTTGAAGGGCGCATTCATCTCGGCCCGCCGATTCTACAAACAAAAAGGGCCAGGGATGACCCCGGCCCTTCCTGGTGTGGCGCTAAAGCTTACTGGATGGTGATCTGCTTGCGCTGCGCGGCCGCCTTCTTGGGCAGCGTCAGCTCCAGGACGCCGTCCTTGAATTTGGCTTCGGCCTTCGCTTCATCGACTTCCTGCGGCAGCGTAAAGCTACGCACGACCTTGCCGTAGACGCGCTCGCTGTGCAGCGTGCGCTCGTCCTTCGACGCTTCCTTCTCGCGCTTGACCTCGGCCTCGAGGGTCACTTGCGGCCCATCGATGGCGACGTGGATGTCTTCCTTCTTCACCCCTGGCAGCTCCGCGGTGACGAGATACGCGCCGTTCTTCTCGGCTACGTCCACCTTCGCGCGGGGCAGCTGCGCACCGACCTCGCCACGGCCTTCGAAGCCGAGCGGCCGTACCAGAAATCCCTTGAACAGATCGTCGACCAGCTCACCGAGGTAATCACCGCGCGGGTCGAACCGGGTAATGTTTG
>JBJMWH010000053.1:0-3572 GCA_045810245.1 Burkholderiales bacterium
GCCCTCGAAGTGGTGTGTCACGATGAGACAGAATTTCTTCGTAGTATCGGCATGCATACCGTAGGGGACCTTTCGCGCCTACCACGCGAAGGGCTCGCGCAGCGCTGCGGCCGGCGGCTGCTCGACGAGATCGACTATGCGCTCGGCGCACGGCCCGAGCCGCGTGCCTTCTTCGAGCCGCCGCCGCGCTTCAGCGCGCGGCTCGAGCTGCCGGCCCCGGTCGTTCACGCCGAAGGTCTCGCCTTCGCCGCACGGCGCCTTCTGGTGCAGCTCGAAGGCCTGCTGGCCGCCCGCCAGGCGGGCATCCGGCGGTTCACGCTGGTCCTGCTGGACGACCTGCTAGACGAGGAAGCGGCGGCCCGCGTCGACGTCGGTCTCGCCTCGCCGGCGCGCGACGCCGAACGCTTCACGCGTCTTCTACAGGAGAAATTTTCCTCGCTTCGGATCGTGAGGCCGGTCGAGGCCCTCCGCGTCGAAGCGGCGGACTTCGTTCCCCTCGATGGATTCACGGCCGGGATGTTCGGCGACGCGGCCGCCGAGGCCGAGGACTGGGCGCGCCTCGCCGAGCGCCTGCGGGCGCGCCTGGGGCACGACGCCGTGCACGGCCTCGCCACGCATCCCGATCATCGTCCCGAGCACGCGTGGCGGCGCGTCGAGCCGGGCGAATGGGATCCGCACGAATACCGCCAGCCGGGGCCACGACCTTTATGGTTGTTAGAACCGAGAAAAATAGAAGAAGGCGAATTCACTGCGCTCGCCGGGCCCGAAAGGATCGAGTCGGGCTGGTGGGACGGCGACGAGGCGAGCCGCGATTACTTCGTCGCGCGCCTGCCCGACGGAGAGCTCGGCTGGATCTATCGCGAAGGCGACCTCGGTTCAGTCCACTGGTTCCTGCATGGCCTGTTTGCCTGAATACGCAGAGCTGCACTGCCTTTCCAACTTCAGCTTCCTGCGAGGCGCTTCCCATCCGGAAGAGCTCGTCGAGCGCGCCGCGGCGCTCGGCTATCAAGCGCTCGCGATCACCGACGAATGCTCGCTCGCCGGTGCGGTGCGCGCGCACCAGGCGGCCAAGGAGCACGGCCTCAAGCTGATCCTGGGCACGGAAATCGTTTTCGAAAAAACCAGGCTCGTGCTCCTCGCGACGGATAGAAGAGCATACGGCGCGATCTCCTCGCTCATCACGCTCGGCCGGCGCCGCAGCGGCAAGGGAAAGTATTTGCTCTCGCGCGGCGACCTGGAGGCGCTCGCCGGCAGCGGCACGCTGGTGCTCTGGATTCCCGGCGAGGACCCGGACACCGCCGAATGGCTTGCCACTTTCTTCCGTGGACATGCCTGGATCGCCGCAGAGCTCCATTGCGGACCGAATGACCATGCGAAGCTTTCTTCCCTTGAGGAATTGTCGAGGAAAAGCGGCCTTCGGCTGGTCGCCGCGGGGGACGTCCATATGCATCTGCGCTCGCGCCGGCGCCTGCAGGACGTGCTCACTGCGGTGCGCCTCGGGAAACCGGTGGCGCGATGCGGCCATGCGCTCTATCCGAACGGCGAGCGCCACCTGCGCCTGCGCATGCGCCTCGCCCGGCTTTACCCGCCCGAGCTGCTTGCCGAGAGCATGGCCATCGCCGAGCGCTGCCGCTTCTGCCTGGACGAATTGAAATATGAGTATCCGTCGGAGCTCGTTCCGCAAGGCCATACGCCGGCGAGCTGGCTCAGGAAGCTGACCGAGGACGGGCTGCAGCGGCGCTTCCCCGCGGGCGTGCCGCCGAAAGTCGCCGACCTCGTCGAGCACGAGCTTCGCCTGGTGGCCGAGCTCGCCTACGAGCCCTTCTTCCTCACCGTGCACGACGTGGTTCGCTTCGCGCGCGAGCGGGGCATCCTGTGCCAGGGGCGCGGCTCGGCCGCGAACTCGGTGGTGTGCTATGCGCTCGGCATCACCGAGGTCGATCCGGCGCGCATGAACATGCTGTTCGAGCGCTTCGTCTCGCGCGAGCGCAACGAGCCGCCGGACATCGACGTCGACTTCGAGCACCAGCGGCGCGAGGAGGTGATCCAGTATGTGTACGAAAAATACGGCCGCGCCCGCGCCGCGCTCGCCGCGACGGTGATCTGCTACCGGCCCAGAAGCGCGGTGCGCGACGCGGGCAAGGCGCTCGGCCTTCCTCCCGGGGAAGTCGACCGCATGGCCAAGGCATTCGCTTTCTGGGACACGAGAATCCCGCCCGGCAACGCGGTGCTCGAAGTGGCCGCCGCGCTGGTCGGGTTCCCGCGCCATCTTTCGCAGCACGTGGGCGGCTTCGTGATCTCGCGCGGGCCGCTCGCCGAGCTGGTCCCGATCGAGAACGCCGCCATGCCCGAGCGCAGCGTGATCCAGTGGGACAAGGACGACCTCGAGGCGCTGGGGCTCCTCAAGGTCGACGTGCTCGCCCTCGGAATGCTGTCCGCCATCCGCAGGGGCTTGCAAATGATTGGAAAGCAAATACAGGAAATCCCGGCGGAAGACCCGGCCGTGTACGCGATGATCCAGACGGCTGACACCATCGGCGTGTTCCAGATCGAGTCGCGCGCGCAGATGAGCATGCTGCCGCGGCTGAAGCCCGAGAACTACTACGACCTGGTGATCGAGGTGGCGATCGTGCGGCCGGGGCCGATCCAGGGCGGCATGGTGCACCCCTACCTGCGGCGCCGGCGCGGGCTGGAAGCCGTGGTTTACCCAAGTTCTCAGGTCAAAAAAGTTCTTGAACGTACCCTGGGCGTGCCGATCTTCCAGGAGCAGGTGATGGAGCTCGCCATGGTCGCGGCCGGGTTCACGCCGGGGGAGGCCGACCAGCTGCGCCGCTCGATGGCTGCGTGGAGAAGGTCGGGCAGCCTCGACCGGTTCGAAGAGAAGCTCAAGCGCGGCATGCGCGAGAACGGCTACAGCGCCGAGTTCGCGGAGTCGATCTACCGCCAGATCCTCGGCTTCGGCGAGTACGGCTTCCCGGAATCGCATTCGGCGAGCTTCGCGCTGCTCGTCTATGTCTCCTCGTGGCTGAAGCTGCATCACCCGGCCGCGTTCTGCGCGGCGCTGCTCAACAGCCAGCCGATGGGCTTCTACGCGCCGGCGCAACTGGTGCGCGATGCGCGTGACCATGGCGTCACGGTGCTGCCGGTCGACGTCCGCATCAGCGGCTGGGACTGCGTGCTCGAGGGCCATGGTGAAGACAAGGACCAGGCGCAAGGCGACGGCACGGATGCGGCCCCCGAGTCGGCGCCGGCCACGTCGCTGCATGCACCCTTGCGCGCCGTGCGCCTCGGCCTCAACCGTGTCAGCGGCTTGTCCGAGGACGCCGCGAAGCGCATCGTCGACGCGCGCGCCGAAGAAGCCTTCACCAGCGTCGAAGACCTGTCGCGCCGCGCGCACCTGAACCTGCACGAGATGCATGTGCTGGCCGAAGCCGATGCGCTGCACGGCCTGGCCGGCAACCGCCACCAGGCGGCGTGGGCCGTGAAGGGCGTCGACACACGGCCGACCGAGCTGCTGCGCTCGACGCGCGTCCACGAAGCGCCGGTCACGCTCGCGCCACCCACCGAGATCG
>JBJMWH010000054.1:0-18238 GCA_045810245.1 Burkholderiales bacterium
AGGGCATGGACCTCAACCGCCACATGCGGATTGAGGGCCTGGAGCGCTTCGGCGCCCGCCTCCACCTTCTGCCGGCCGACGTCCCGGCTGCGATAGAGAATCTGCCGCTGCAGGTTGGTGAGATCGACGTTGTCCGGATCCGCGATCGACAGCCGGCCGAAGCCGCTTGCGGCGAGGTACAGGGCCGCCGGGCAGCCCAGGCCGCCGGCGCCGATGATCAGCGCGCCAGCCCGCCGCAGCCGCTCCTGCCCCTCGATACCGATCTCGGGGAGCAGGATGTGACGGCTGTAGCGGAGGAGCTGCTCGTCGTTCAGTTAGCGGATCAGTTGGAAGGCGTTGCGGCGGGCTTCGTCGCCGCGACCGAGGGCGGCTGCTTGACCGGCTCGCCCTTGAGATAGGCGATCGCCTGCGTGAGCTGGAAGTCTTCCTTCGAGCCGAGCTCGGTCGGCTTCTGCTCGCCCGGCACCACTCCGGGCGGCGTCGGCTTGGCGCGCTGCGCCGCCCCGGCTGCTTCTTCCTTCGACTGGCCGTTCAGCAGATGGCGCGTCAGATCGGCTTCGCGTACCCGGCTCTGCACGTCGCTCGGGTCCTCGACCATGACGTCGGGCGTGATGCCTTTCGCCTGGATCGAGCGGCCGCCGGGGGTGAAGTAGCGGGCGGTGGTGAGCTTGATGGCGGTGTTGCCGCCGAGCGGCATGATGGTCTGCACCGAGCCCTTGCCGAAAGTCTGCGTGCCGATCACCGTCGCGCGCTTGTGGTCCTGGAGCGCGCCGGCGACGATCTCGGAGGCCGAAGCCGAGCCGCCATTCACCAGCACGACCATCGGGATGGTCTTGACGGCCTGCGGCAGCGCCTTAAGCACGTCTTCGCCGCGGCTGCCGCGCGCATAGTCGTCGGGGGTCGCGTAGAACTTCTTCTTCGCGTCTTCCGCGCGGCCGTCGGTGGAAACGACCAGCGTCTTCGCAGGGAGGAACGCCGCGGAGATCGCGACCGCGCCGTGCAGCAGGCCGCCCGGATCGTTGCGCAGGTCGAGGACCAGGCCCTTCAGGTTGGCGTTCTCCTTGAACATCTGGGTGAGCTGCTTCACCATGTTCTCGGTCGTGGCCTCCTGGAACTGCGATACGCGCACCCAGCCGTAGCCCGGCTCGATGATCTTCGACTTCACGCTCTGCACGCGGATGACCGACCGCGTCAGCGTGACCACGATCGGCGCGCTCTCGCCCTTGCGCGAGATCGTGAGCGTGATGCTGGTGTTCGGCTTGCCGCGCATGCGCTTGACCGCGTCGTTGAGCGACATGCCCTTCACCGGGGTATCGTCGAGCTTGATGATGAGGTCGTTCGGCTTGATGCCCGCCTTGAAAGCAGGCGTGTCCTCGATCGGCGAGATTACCTTGACGAAGCCGTCTTCCATGCCGACCTCGATGCCCAGGCCCCCGAACTGGCCCTGGGTGCCGACCTGCAGCTCCTTGAAAGCTTCCTGGTCGAGGTAGGCCGAGTGCGGGTCGAGGCCCGTCAGCATGCCGTTGATGGCCTCGGTGATGAGCCGCTTGTCCTCGACCGGCTCGACGTAGTTGGTCTTGATGGCGCCGAACACCTCGGTGAACGAGCGCAGCTCCTCGATCGGCAGGGTGGTGCGCCCGGCGCGGTCGGCGACCGCTTGGAAGTTCAGGCTGATGAGCACGCCTGCCACGACGCCGACGGCGATGAGTCCGAGGTTGCGAAGCCTAGATTTCATAAGTTTCGGGTGGTTTCACTTGTTCAGCTTGACCCACCGCAGCGGGTCGAAGGCGCGGCCAAGATGCCGCATTTCAAAGTATAGCCCTGTTTCCTCATTGCCCCCGCTCGCCCCGGTGGTCGCGACGGCTTCGCCGGCCGTCACCGCGTCGCCCACTTGCTTGAGCAGCGACTCGTTGTTGGCATAGATGGACAAGTAGGTTTCGCCATGGTCCAGAATCAGCAGATTGCCAAAGCCCCTCATCCATTCTGCGTACACGACCTGGCCTGCCGCAATAGCTCGAACTGGCTGCCCCTGCGGTGCGCGAATGAAGAGTCCCTTCGCCTCCGTCCCCGCCGACCCTCTTGGAGCACCGAACCGGCTGGTCAGTTCCCCGCGTATCGGCAAGCTAAGGCGGCCGCGCAGTTTCGAGAAGGGCTCTTTTCTCGCTTGCGCGGGCAGCAGCGCCGCCAGCTCTTCGACGAGCCGGGCCAGGCGTGCGGCGTCGGCACGCAGTACCTTGATTTCCCTGCGACTCTTGCCAACCTCGCCGGCGAGTTGCTCGAGCACCCTGCGCCGTTCGCGGCGCTCGGCGAGGAGTTTTTCACGATCGGCGCGGCTCGCCGTCTGCAGCGTATCGAGGCGGGCGCGCTTCGCCTGCGCTTCGCCGGCGAGGCGCCCGGCCTCGGCCAATGTCGCTCGGTAGTCGGCCAGCATCGCGGCCGAGGCGCGCGCGAGGTAGCTGACGTAGTGGAGGTTGCGCGAAACTGCGGCGGGGTCTTCGCCGGAGAGCGCCACGCGCAGCGCGTCGGGCGCGCGGTTCGCCTGCTGAGCAGCCACCATGCGGCCTACCGCCTGCTCGTGCTCGGCAAGCGATCGCTCCAGCACTGCGCGCCGCACGGCGACTACGGCCGCCTCGGCCCGTACTTTGTCTCCTTCCGCCCGCAGCTCGGTAAGCGCGCGAGTGGCGGCCGAGATCGCGCGCTCGGAGCCGCGCAGGGCATCGCGCGCTTCCTTGCGGACTTCCTCTTTTTTCTCGAGCTCCCGGGACAGCGCGTCGATGCGGCTGCGAAGCACCTTCAGGTCTTCCTCTTTCGCGGCCGCGGCGGACGACCCGGCCCAGAGCGCGAGCGAAAGAAGAAGAATGCGCCTCAGGCCTTGACCTTCCCCTGCGCCGACACGGCGGCGATGCGCTTGGCGACTTCGGCCTGGTCGCCGAGATAGTAGTGGCGGATCGGCTTGAGGCTCTCGTCGAGCTCGTAGGCCAGCGGGATTCCCGTCGGGACGTTCAGCCCGACGAGCTCGGCTTCGCCGACGTTGTCGAGATGCTTGATCAGCGCGCGCAGCGAGTTTCCGTGCGCGGCGATCAGCACGCGTTTCCCGGCGCGGATCGACGGTGCGATCGCGCTGCTCCAGTACGGCAGCACACGCGCGACCGTGTCCTTGAGCGACTCGCTGCGTGGCACCTCGACGCCGGCGTAGCGCGGGTCTGCGCCTTCGTAGCGATCATCGTCGTGCGACAGCGGGGGCGGCGGAATGTCGTAGCTTCGGCGCCAGACGAGCACTTGCTGCTCGCCATGTTTTGCGGCCATCTCGGCCTTGTTCAGGCCCTGCAGCGCGCCGTAGTGGCGCTCGTTCAGCCGCCAGTGCTTCTCCACCGGCAGCCACATCTGGTCGAGCTCGTCGAGCGCGATCCAGAGCGTGCGGATGGCGCGCTTGAGGACCGAGGTGTAGGCGAGATCGAAGCGGTAGCGCTCGGTCCTGAGGGCGCGCCCGGCGTCGCGGGCCTCTTCGGCGCCCTTCGTCGAGAGATCCACGTCAACCCAGCCCGTGAAGCGATTCTCGCGGTTCCACTGCGACTCGCCGTGGCGCAGCAGGACGAGCTTATGCACGGAACGCACGGAACGGCACGGAACGTGACATCGCTCAATTATAATGATCCGTTCGTGGAACCTTCCCTGTTGGAATTCCTCAAGAAGGACAGCAACGGCCTGCTCGCCGCGGTCGCCGTGGCGTCGGGCGCGATGCTGCTGTGGCCCTACGTGCGCCGCTTCAGCGGCGGCCCGTCCATCAGCGCGGCGCAGGCCACCCAGCTCATCAACCGCGAGGATGCGCTCGTCGTCGACGTGCGCGATCCGGGCGAGTACGTCAACGGACATATCCTTGGCGCCAAGAACGTGCCGCTCTCGCGCATCGGGGCTGTCGGCTCGGAAATTGCTGCCAAGCGCAAGGACAAGCCGGTGATCGTCTATTGCGACGACGGCAACAGCTCTGGCAAAGCGGCGGCCGCGCTCAGAAGCCAGGGCTTCGGCAAGGCGGTGAGCCTTTCCGGCGGGCTGGGCGCATGGCGCCAGGCCGGGCTGCCCCTGGAAAAATGAACATGGCGAAGGTGCTGATGTACCTGACTGCTTCGTGCCCGTTCTGCCAGTCAGCCGACCGGCTGCTGCAGCAGAAAGGCATCGCGGTCGAGAAGATTCGCGTCGATCTCGAGCCCGCGCGGCGCGCCGAGATGATCCAGAAAAGCGGCCGGCGCACCGTGCCGCAGATCTGGATCAATGGCCTGCATGTCGGAGGCTGCGACGACCTCTATGCGCTTGAGCGCGCCGGCGAGCTCGACCCTCTTCTTAAGGCCGCCTGATGGCAGACCCAGCCCAGCCGCAACCGTCCGGTTCGGATCAGAACCAGCCGAGCTTCCAGGTCGAAAAGGTGTACGTGAAGGACCTGTCGCTCGAGATTCCACACGCGCCGGAAATCTTCGTCCAGCAGGTGCAGCCGCAGCTCGAGGTCCAGATCCAAACCGGCGCCGCGCAGTTCGCCGAGGGCTACTACGAATGCACGGTGAGCGCCACGGTGACCGCCAAGATCGGCGAGCGCACGCTGTTCCTCGCCGAGGCGGTGCAGGCGGGCATCTTCTCGGTGCGCAACGTCCCCGCCCAGGAACTCGATCCGCTTCTCGGCATCGGCTGCCCGACGATCCTCTTTCCGTACCTGCGCGAGAGCATATCGGACCTCGTCACGCGAGGCGGCTTTCCGCCGGTGCTGCTCAGCCCGATGTCGTTCGAGGCGCTCTACATGCAGCGCCGTCAGCAGGGGGGCGCGCAGCCCCCGGCCGAATCCAGGATCGAACTCGCCCGGTGACCCGGGTCGCCGTGCTCGGGGCCGGCGCCTGGGGCACTGCGATCGCTGCCGTTCTCTCGGCTCGCCTGGAGGTCGCGCTCTGGGCCCGCGACGCGGCTCAGGCCGCGGCGCTCGCGAAAACGCGTTCCAACGAGCGCTATTTGCCCGGTGTGTCTCTGCCGGGGCAAGTGAGGATCGAGTCTGATCTTCTGGTGGGGCTGCAAGGGGCGGCGCTCGCGCTCGCCGCCACGCCCGTGGCCGGTCTGCGCGAGATCTTGCCCAAGGTGAAGCTGCCCCTCGTCTGGCTGTGCAAGGGCTTCGAGGAAGGCACGGGCCTGCTGCCCCACGAGATCGCGGCGCAAACGATGGGGGCGAAGGCGCGCTGCGCGGCGTTGTCAGGACCGTCGTTCGCCGCCGAGGTGGCGCGCGGACTGCCTTGCGCGCTGACGCTCGCTTCGCACGACGCTGCGTTTGCCCGCGAGACTGCGGCGCTGCTGCACGGCGGCCGCATGCGCATTTACTACAGCACCGATCTCGTCGGCGTCGAGATCGGCGGCGCGGTGAAAAACGTCATGGCCATCGCCGCCGGCATTTCCGACGGCCTGGGGCTCGGGCTGAACGCACGGGCGGCGCTCATCACTCGGGGTCTTGCCGAAATGGCACGCCTCGGCGTCGCGCTCGGCGGTGCCGCCGAAACGCTCTTCGGCCTTGCCGGCGCCGGCGATCTCATCCTCACGGCGACGGGCGAGCTCTCGCGCAACCGCCGCGTCGGCCTGGAGCTTGCGCAGGGACGTCCACTGAAGGACATCCTCCAGCACCTCGGCCATGTCGCCGAGGGCGTGCGCTCTGCGAAGGAGGTTGCGCGCCTCGCCAAGGCCAAGGGCGTCGACATGCCGGTCAGCGACGCGGTCAACGCGGTGCTCGACGGCAAGCTCACGCCGGCAAAGGCGGTCGAGCTGCTGCTTTCGCGCGACCCGAAAAAAGAGCGCTAGCGCCAAGCCCTGACGCCGCGGATGCCTTCGTAGATGGCCATCAGCCGCAGCAGGTCCGCCTCGTAGTCGCCGCTGGTCTCGAACGGCGGAAACAATCTGATCGCGCGGCGCTCGCCGTCGAACGCTACCGGAAGGATCGACACCCGGGCCGCGTGGGCGATGCGGTAGAAGCCGCTGCGCCAGGGCGTGTCGCGCGTTCGCGTTCCCGCAGGCGCGATGCCGAGAACGACAGCCCGCTCGGCTTCGATCATCGACACCGCTTGCGCGACCGCACCCTGCGGGGCCTCGCGCACCACGGGCGTACCACCGAACCAGCGCATGAGCCAGCCGAGCGGCGGGTAGAAGAGCGTGTGCTTGCCGAGGAAGCGCACCGAGAGGCCGAGGGCGAACACCGTTGAGATCCCGAGCACGAAATCCCAGTTCGACGTGTGCGGGGCGACGATCGCGACCAGCTTCGGCCGGTCGGGAAACTCCCCTTCGATGCGCCAGCCCGCAAGCTCGAGCGCCGTGCGTCCGAGCCAGCGTGAAAAGCCGTTGCCCCGGCGCGGCAGGCTCGGCGGCAGCAGCGGAATCGAGCTCAGGCGCTTCCCCCGAACGCGAGCTGGCGCCACGCCTCGAACACCGCCACGGCGACGGCGTTGGAGAGATTGATGCTGCGGTTCCCCGGGCGCATCGGCAAGCGCAGCCGCCTTCCCCCTTCGAATTGCTCGAGAACGGATTCGGGCAGGCCTCGAGTCTCGGCGCCGAACACGAGGACGTCATCGGGCGCGTAACGGACGTCGGTGTAGAGAAGCGTGCCTTTCGTGGTGAATGCGAACATCCGCCTTGCGCGCAGGGCATCCTTACAGGCATTCCAGCTGGCGTGTGTTCGCACGTTCGCGAGCTCGTGGTAATCCAGCCCGGCGCGCTTGAGGCTCCGGTCGTCCATCGAAAAACCGAGCGGCTCGACCAGGTGGAGCCGGCAGCCGGTGTTCGCCGCGAGGCGGATGACGTTCCCGGCATTGGGCGGAATTTCCGGCTCCATGAGGACGATGTCGAACATCAGGAGGGCGGGAGCGTGCGCGTGACGACCCAGTTCACCACCCGAGCCGCCCCGGCGCGCTTCAGCGTCAGCGCGAGCTCGTCCAGGGTCGCGCCGGTGGTCATGACATCGTCGACCACCGCGACGCTCGCGCCGGTGAGCGCCCGCCTGCAGCCGAAAGCGCCGCGCACGTTGCGCCGGCGCTCGTCCCAGGGCAGCTCGGTCTGCGGCACCGCGTCGGCGTGGCGTACGCAGGTATCGACGTCGAGCTTCCCGCGCACGAGGTGCCGGGCGATCTCGACCGCCTGGTTGTAGCCGCGGCCGCGCAGCCTGGCAACGGAAAGGGGCACTGGAATCACGCGGTCCACGCTCCAGCTCGGGATGCTCGCGGAAAGCAGGCGGCCCAGGAGCGGCGCCAGGGCGAGCTCGCCCCGGAACTTGAGCGCGTGCACCAGCGTGTCGGCCGGAAAGTCGTAGGCCAAGGCGGCGGTGGTGGCGTCGTACGCCGGTGGCTCGGACAGACAGCGCCCGCACACCGCGGCGCCGGGGGAGGGCAGCGCGCAGCGCGGGCAAAGCTCGTCCCCCAGTCGCGGCAACTCCTCGCGGCAGGTCTCGCACAGGAGCTCGCGCGAAGCGCCGCGGCAGACGAAGCAGCTGCCGCCGAAAAGGAGCTTCGCGACCAAATCGCGCATGCTATCTTTTCCCCATGTGGACTGTAGCGCAGCTCGGCGCCGATCTGGATGCCGGCCGCACCTCGAGCCGGGAATTGGTGGAACAGGCGCTTGCGCGCATCGCGGACCAAAGCGGCGAGGGCGGCAGGGCCTTCCTGAAGGTCTATGCCGACGCGGCGCGCGCCGACGCCGCTCATGCGGACCGGCTGCGCAAGGCCGGCGTGCGCCGCTCGGCGGTCGACGGCCTGCCGGTCTCGCTGAAGGATCTCTTCGATGTCGCCGGCGACGTGACCACGGCGGGATCGAAGATTTTCATTGATAAGCCAAAAGCGATTCGTGACGCGCCCGCGGTCGCCCGGTTGCGGGCCGCCGGGGCGGTGTTCGTCGGCCGCACCAACATGGTCGAGTTCGCGTTCGGCGGCGTCGGCTTCAATCCGCACTACGGCACGCCAAGAAACCCGTATCAACGCAAGCTCGGCCGGGTGCCGGGGGGCTCGTCTTCCGGGGGCGCCGTGGCCCAGGCCGACGGCATGGCGGTGATGTCGCTCGGCTCGGATACGCGCGGCTCGATTCGGGGGCCGGCGGCGCTGTGCGGCGTGACCGGGTGGAAACCCACGGCGCGCCGCGTGCCTCGCGAGGGCGCGTTTCCGCTTTCGTTCACCCTCGATTCGGTCGGCCCGATCGCCAATTCGGTCGCGTGCTGCGCCGCGTACGACGCGATCCTCGCCGCAGAGCCCGAAACCCCGTTGGCGCCGCTGCAGGCGAAGGGGCTGCGGCTCCTGCTCCCGCGCTCCTCGGCGCTCGACGAGCTGGATCAGGAGGTCGCGGCCGCTTTCGACGCTTCGATCAAGACGCTTTCAAGGAAAGGAGCAGTGCTCGAGGAGCGGCCGGTGCCGCAGTTCGACCGGCAGGGCGAGTATTTCAAGGGCGGCGGCTACGCCGGGGCGGAGGCCTATCACATCCATCGTGCGGAAGAGGCGCGCATCGGCGAATTCGACCCGCGCGTGGGCAAGCGCATCCTCCTGGGCCGCAACCTGACCGCTTCGGACTATCTCGCCCTCGGCGATCTGCGGGCCGAATTCATGAGAGAGGTCGAAGCGCTCGCCGCGGGTTTCGACGCGATCCTGATGCCGACGGCGCCGTGCATCGCGCCGACGATCGCCGAAGCCGATGCGAGCGACGAGGACTACTTCCGCTGGAACATGCGCATCTTGCGCAACAACGGCCTCATCAACTTTCTCGATGGCTGCGCGGCGTCCCTGCCGTGCCAGGAGCCGGACGGCGCGCCGGTCGGGCTCATGGTCTGCGGTGTCGGCGGCAGCGACCGCCATACGCTGGCGGTCTCGGCGGCCATTGAGCGCGCGCTCGCCCGGGATTGACGGCCGCGCGGCGCGCCGGCGCTTCGAGCGCTCCGCCGGCACTTATCCAAAGTTTGCCCGGCTCGAGAGCGAGGTCTTCGCGCGCATGCTCGAGCGGCTGGATTACATCCGGATCGAGCCGGCGCGGGTACTCGACGCGGGGAGCGGCCCGCCGCGCCCGCAGTTGCGCAGACGCTATCCGCGCGCGATGGCGATCGCGCTCGATTTTTCCCTGGCCATGCTTCCACGACGCGGCATGCTGGCGATGCTTACCGGCTCGAACGAAGTCGGGGTGTGTGCCGACATGCAGGCCCTGCCGCTCGCCGATGCGTCGGTCGACCTGGTGTGGTCCAACATGGCGCTGCACTGGCTCTCCGATCCGCTGCTCGCCTTGCGCGAGGTCCGCCGCGTGCTGGCGCCGAACGGTCTCCTCATGTTCAGCACGCTCGGCCCCGATTCGCTGAAGGAGCTGCGCGCCGGCGCCGGGGAGCGCAGGGTGCACGCTTTCATCGACATGCACGACGTGGGCGACATGCTGCTCGCGGCCGGCCTCGCGGCGCCGGTGATGGACATGGAGCTGATCACGCTCGAGTATCCGGACGCGCGCATGCTGCTCGACGATCTGCGCGGCAGCGGCCAGACCAGCGCGCGCGCCGATCGGCCGAGAGGGCTCGCGGGCCGTGCGTTTGGCGAGCGCCTGCGTCGGACGCTCGGCGACAAGCCGAAGGCCACCTTCGAGGTCGTCTATGGTCATGCGTGGCGCTCGCCTGGCCAGAATGTGAAAACAGTGCGTGTTTTCAAGAACATTTCTTGAGGGCGCGCGTTCACCTGTGCTATTTTTGCAGGCTTGTTAAGCATCCCTCGAGAACCGGCGCGCGAGTTGCCGTTCCGTGACGGGAATGCCGGCTTCAGCCTGATCCTCAAGCGCAACTGCTCGATTTCACCGGCTGGACTTGCCGGCGTGTTCGCGGCGCTGGCGTGCCTGGTGGTCGCGATCGGCGCGGGTTTCGCCTTCGTGGGCGCGTGGCTGGTGCTGCCGTTCGCGGGCCTGGAGGTGCTGCTGCTCGGCTGGGCGTACGTGGTTTATGCGCGGCGCGCGGCGGATTACGAGCGCATCGAGCTGGAAGCGGGGCGCTTGACGGTGGAAGTCGGAGAAGCGCAGAAGACGTCGCGCTACGAAATGGATGCGCACCGGGCGCGCGTGCGCCTGGAAGAGGAACGTGTGGTGCTGCTGGGGGCGCGGGAACAACTTGAGCTGGGGCGGCACCTCGACGCGGACAGCCGCGCGCGGTTTGCCGACGAGCTGCAGAAGAGACTGCGGATCTGATTCGGGGAACTAACAACATGCGGGGAACGAAAGTCTTTCAAGCCCTGGGCGGCCTCGCCGGGCTCGGGATCTGCGGCTCGGCGCACGCGCTCGAGTGGTATTTCCAGGAGCCGGGATCGAGGCTCGCGTCCGACATCGACTGGCTGCACCAGCTCGTGATGTGGCTCATCATCGCCATCTTCGCGGGCGTGTTCGGGGCCATGTTTTACGCCTGCTATGCGCACCGCAAGTCGAAAGGGCATAAAGCCGAGCAGTTCCACGAGAACACCGCGGTCGAGCTCGTCTGGACGGTCATCCCGGCGATCATCCTGGTCGCGATCGCGTGGCCCGCGACCAAGGTCGTGATCGCGCAAAAGGACACCACGGCGCCCGATCTCACCATCAAGGTGACCGGCTACCAGTGGAAGTGGGGCTACGACTACGTGAAGGGCGAGGGCGAGGGCATCAGCTTCCTCTCGGCGCTCGCCACCCCGCGCGCCCAGATCGAGGGCGACGAGCCGAAGGGCGAGCACTACCTCCTCGAAGTCGACAACAACCTGGTAGTGCCGGTCGGCAAGAAAATCCGCGTCATCACCACCGCCGCCGACGTGGTGCACTCGTGGTGGGTGCCTTCGTTCGGCGCCAAGCAGGACGCGATCCCCGGCTTCCTGCGCGACCTCTGGTTCCGCCCGGAGAAGACCGGCGTCTTCCGCAGCCAGTGCGTGGAGCTGTGCGGCAAGGAGCACGGCTTCATGCCGATCGTGGTGGAGGTGATGCCGGCGGACGACTATACGAAGTGGGTGGCGCAGTTCAAGCAGAAAGCCGAGCAGTCCGCAGCCGGCGACACGCGCAATCTTTCGAGTCAAGAGCTGATGCAGCGCGGTGAGAAGGTCTACACCGGGAACTGCGTCGCCTGCCACCAGGCCCAGGGGCAGGGCACGCCGGCCATGAAGGCACCGGCGCTCGCCGGCTCGAAGGCCGCGACCGGCCCGAAGGAGGCGCATATCGACACCGTGCTGCAAGGCAGGGCAAACACCGCGATGCAGTCATTCAAGGCGCTCGGCAACGCCGATCTCGCCGCGGTCATCACGTACGAGCGCAATTCCTGGGGGAACAAGGGCGGCGAAGTGCAGCCGGCCGAGGTTGCCGCCCGCCGCAAATAGAGCTTTGGAGAACCACATGAGTGCAATCATCGACAACCATGCCGCCGGACGTGATGCGGCACACGATCACGGCCACGGCGATCATCACGGTGGCTACGGCGGCATCATGCGCTGGATCACCACCACCAACCACAAGGACATCGGCACGCTGTACCTGTGGTTCAGCTTCATCATGTTCTCGGTGGGCGGGGTGATGGCGCTGGTCATCCGCACGGAGCTGTTCTCGCCGGGGCTGCAGATCGTGAACCCGGACTTCTTCAACCAGATGACCACCATGCACGGCCTGATCATGGTGTTCGGCGCGATCATGCCGGTGTTCGTCGGCTTCGCGAACTGGCAGATCCCGATGATGATCGGCGCGCCCGACATGGCGTTCGCGCGCCTGAACAACTGGTCGTTCTGGCTGCTGCCGTTCGCCGCGACGCTGCTGGTCCTCTCGTTCTTCATGCCCGGCGGCGCGCCGGGGGTGGGCTGGACGATGTACTCGCCGCTCACCGTGCAGATGGGCATCGGCATGGACTTCACCATCTTCGCGGTGCACCTGCTGGGCATGAGCTCGATCCTCGGCTCGATCAACATCATCACCACCATCCTCAACATGCGCGCGCCGGGGATGACGCTGATGCGCATGCCGCTTTTCGTATGGACCTGGCTCATCACCGCCTACCTCCTGGTCGCGGCGATGCCGGTGCTCGCCGGGGCAGTGACCATGACGCTCACCGATCGCCACTTCGGCACCAGCTTCTTCAACGCCGCCGGCGGCGGCGATCCGGTGCTCTACCAGCACATCTTCTGGTTCTTCGGCCACCCCGAGGTGTACATCATCGCGTTGCCGGGGTTCGGCGTGATCTCGCAGGTCATCCCGGCGTTCTCGCGCAAGCCGCTCTTCGGCTACGCCTCGATGGTCTACGCCACGTCGGCCATCGCGATCCTGTCGTTCATCGTCTGGGCGCACCACATGTACACGGTCGGCATGCCGGTGACCGGCCAGCTCTTCTTCATGTACGCCACGATCCTCATCGCCGTGCCCACCGGCGTGAAGGTGTTCAACTGGGTGACGACGATGTGGAAGGGCTCGCTCACGTTCGAGACGCCGATGCTCTTCGCCTGCGGCTTCCTCTTCATGTTCACGCTGGGCGGCTTTACCGGCCTGGTGCTCGCGCTGGTGCCGATCGACATCCAGCTGCACGACACCTACTACGTGGTGGCGCACTTCCATTACGTGATGGTGGCGGGCGCGCTGTTCGCGGCGTTCGCCGGCGTCTACTTCTGGATCCCGAAGTGGACCGGGCGCATGTACAACGAGACGCTCGGCCAGATCCACTTCTGGCTCACGATGATCTTCTTCAACATGATTTTCTTCGTGCAGCACTTCCTGGGCATGGCGGGCATGCCGCGGCGCATCCCGGACTACCCGCTGATGTTCGAGACCTGGAACAAGATCTCGACCATCGGCGCCTTCGGCATGGGCCTGGCGCAGATCCTGTTCTTCTACATCGTGCTCGACACCATCCGCAACGGCAAGCCCGCGCCGCAGCTGCCGTGGGAAGGGGCGGATTCCCTGGAGTGGACGCATCTGCCCACCCCGGTCCCTTACCACACGTTTGAAACTCAACCTGTCATCAAGTGAGCAAGAACGCCCGCACTGCGCTGATCCTCGCGTCCATCGCCGCGGCGTTCTTCGTCGGCATCATCGCGAAGTACTGGCTGCTGAGATGACGCGCGAGCGCCGCAACCGCAGGCTGTTCGCGCGGCTCGCGCTGGTGGCGCTCGGCATGTTCGGCTTCGGCTATGCGCTGGTGCCGTTCTATTACAGCATCTGCGAAGCCTGGGGCATTTATTCGCTCGGCGAGACGCGCGCCGCGAACGTCAACACCCAGATCGACTCGAGCCGCACCGTGACCATCGAGTTCGACGCCAACGCGCACAACCTGCCGTGGCGCTTCCGCCCGCTCGTCAGCCACGTACAGGTGCATCCCGGGGAGCTCGCCACGGTCGAGTACGAGGTGGTGAACACGCGCGGCGAGCCGGTCACCGGCCAGGCCGTGCCGAGCTACGGCCCGCCTTACGCGGGCGAGTACTTCAACAAGATCGAATGCTTCTGCTTCAGCCAGCAGACGCTCGCGCCGGGCGAGACCCGCCGCATGCCGGTGACCTTCGTGGTCGATCCGAAGCTGCCCGCGGGCGTCAGCAGCATCGCGCTGTCGTACACCTTCTTCGAGGTGGCCGGGCGCGGAGGAAAGTCGTGATGGAGGTGATCAAGATGGTGCTCTCGGGCGCCATCGGCATCCGCCGCAAGTCCTTGCACGAGCGCGCCAAGGTGCATCCGGCGCAGCTCGCGATCGCCGCGGTGGTGTTCGTAGTGCTCTTCATCCTCGCGATCCGCACCGTGGTTCACCTTGTGACGAGTTAAGGGAGAAACCGAACATGGCGCACAGCGCCCCTCACACCAGCGCCGCTCACGGCCCCGTCTCCGCGGGCCGCGGCGCGCAGACCCACTACGCGGTGCCGCAGCCGATGCCTTGGCCGATCATGGGCTCGGCCTCGCTCTTCATGATGGCGCTCGGCGCCATATTCCTCTTCAACGGCGCGGCCGGCGGCTGGGCCGGAATCGGCGCCGGTTTCCTGCTCCTCGTGTACATGATGGTGCGCTGGTTCGGCGAGGTGATCGGCGAGTCCGAGGCCGGCCGGTATGGCCGCTGGGAGGACGTGTCGTTCCGCTGGGGAATGAGCTTCTTCATCTTCTCGGAGGTCATGTTCTTCGGCGCCTTCTTCGGTGCGCTCTTCTGGGCGCGCGTGTATTCGGTGCCCGACCTCGCCACGCTCGAGCATCAGGCGCTCATCTGGCCGGGCTTCACGCCGCACTGGCCCTCGGCCGGACCGGCGTTCGCCGAGCAGTTCACGCCGATGGAGGCCTGGGGCCTGCCCGCGGTCAACACGATTCTCCTTCTCACCTCGGGCGTCACCGTGACCTTCGCGCACTGGAACCTGCTCGCGAACAACCGCGGCAGGCTTCTCCTGTGGCTCGGCGCGACGGTGGGGCTGGGCGTCGCCTTCCTGGTGTGCCAGGCGATCGAATATCACCACGCCTTCACGGAGCTGAACCTCACCCTGCACACCGGCGTCTACGGCTCGACCTTCTTCATGCTGACCGGCTTCCACGGCTTCCACGTCACCGTCGGCGCGATCATGCTGACGGTGATCTGGTTCCGCTGCCTGCGGGGTCACTTCAAGCCCGACCACCACTTTGCGTTCGAAGGCGTGGCCTGGTACTGGCACTTCGTCGATGTGGTGTGGCTCGGCCTGTTTATCTTCGTTTATTGGTTATGACCCACAACGGCAGGCTCTAGAGCCTGCCGGGGATCAGCCCGAAGTAGTAGCCGGCCATCAGCATCAGGAAGAGGGTCACCGAGAGACCGACGCGAAGCGCGAGCGCCTTCACCATGCGCTTTCCCTGCCCGCGGTCGCGGAACATGAAAACCGCAGCGGAAGCGAGACTTGCGATGATCGCGAGCAGCATGGCGATCACGACGTAGCGCATGCCCGCAGGATACTCTTTCCGCCCGCGCGCATGGGCCTTCGCCGCCGCCGCCGCGGCCTGCGCGGCGGGCATCGCACTCGGCCAGTGGCAAGCCGGCCGCGCCGATGAAAAGCGCGCCCTGGGCGCGCGGCTCGAGCAGGCCTTCAAGGCGCCGCCGCTCGAGATTCCCGAGGGGAAAATCGAGCCGCGCGACTACGTCATGAAGCATGTCGCGGCGCGCGGGCGCTTTGCAGACGAGCACACCGTCTATCTCGACAACAAGCTGCGCCACGGGCGGCCGGGCTACGAGGTGGTCACGCCGCTGCGCCTCGACGGGGTGTGCGTCCTCGTCAATCGCGGCTGGATCGAGGCGGGCAGGACCCGGGCGGTGCTGCCGCGCGTGCCGGCACCCGCGGGCGAAGTTCGCGTCGAAGGCCTCGGGCTCGCGCGGCTCCCGCATGCTCTCGAGCTCGGCGCGCCCGAGCCCGGGAAAGTTCGACAGAACGTCGATCTGCCCGGTTTCGAACAGGAAACGGGCCTGCGCCTTCAGCCCATCGTGATCGAGCAGCATTCTCCCGCGCCCGACGGCCTGACGCGCGACTGGCCGCGCCCCGACGCGGGAATCGAAAAGCACGAAAGCTATGCGCTGCAGTGGTATTCGCTCGCCGCGCTCGCCGTGGTTCTTTTCGTCGCATTGTCGTTCCGCCGTGCCGCCGCGCCTTAAGCTCATCGCCGTGTTCGTGGTGTGCGCGGCGCCGATCGCGCTCGCCTGGCTAGCCTGGCACTTCAGCTGGGGCACAGGCAGTCCGGGCAACTACGGCGAGCTCATCGCTCCGCGGACGCTTTCGGGCGCTCCGTTCGACGAGCTGCGCGGGAAGTGGCTGCTGGTCAGCTTTGACTCTGCGGCCTGCGATGCCTATTGCGAGGAGAAGCTCTACTTCATGCGCCAGGTACGTACAGCGCAGGGGAAGGATCAGACGCGCTTGCAGCGCGTGTGGCTGCTGACCGACGCAGCCTCGCCGCGGCCGCAACTCGTTGCTGCAATCGAGGGCACGCTCATATCGCGCGCGAGGCCGGAAGGATTCCCGGGAAATCCTGTGGATCACATCTATCTCGTAGATCCGCTCGGCAATCTCATGCTGCGGTTTCCGCGCAACCCCGACCCTTCGAAGATTCTGAAGGACGTGCAGCGCCTCATGAAGTACTCGCAGGTCGGCTGATGCGCAGGCTGGCGCTCGCCGCGGCTGCGCTCGCTTTCATCGTGGTCGTCGCGGGCGCCTATGTGCGCCTGTCCGACGCGGGCCTGGGGTGCCCTGACTGGCCGCTCTGTTACGGCCAGCCGCTGCCCTCCGATATTGCCGACGGCGATGCGCTTGCCAAGGCATGGAAGGAAATGGGTCATCGCTATCTGGCCGCTACCCTGGGCGCTCTCATTCTGGTCCTCACTCTTTGGTCGTGGAAAGCACGGCGCGCGCGCTTGTTGGTGAGTTCCATCCTCGCGCTGGTGCTCTTCCAGGCCACGCTCGGCGCCTGGACAGTGACGATGCTGCTCAAGCCGGCCATCGTCACGGCCCACCTCCTGGGCGGCATGGCCATACTCGGCGCGCTGACGTGGCTCGCCATGTCGCAGTTCCGACCTCCTCCCGTGCCGCAGGCGCACCGCTTTTGCATCCCGGCGGCGTTCGCGCTTTCGGCGCTGGCGGTGCAGATCGCGCTCGGCGGCTGGGTCAGCTCCAACTATGCAGCGCTCGCCTGCCCGGACCTGCCGCTGTGCCTGGGACGCGCGGTTCCGACGATGGACTTCGGCAACGCGTTCCACGTGCTGCGCGAGCTCGGCCAGACGCCTGGCGGAGATCTGCTATCCCGAGAAGCGCTCACGGCGATTCACTGGTCCCACCGCATGTTTGCCGTGATTGCGGCTGCGGTGATCGCGTGGGCCGCATACCGCGCGAGCCGTTTCTCCAAGATCCTGGGTTGGTTGATTGCGGCTCTGCTCGCCGCCCAGTTCTCGATCGGCGTCGCGAACGTGATCGTAAGCCGGCCCCTCGGCCTCGCCGCCGCCCACAACGCGGGCGCGGCGGCTCTCCTCGTCGCGCTCGTCGTGCTAAACTTTTTCGCTTTCCGCGCCACGGGCGCGACGCATCGCGCTTCCAGGTGAACTCCCAGGTCCTACACGGCAATCTCGCACAGCAGCTGCGGGCTTTCTACGCGCTCACCAAGCCGCGCGTGGTGTCGCTCATCGTGTTCACCGCGGTGATCGGAATGTTTCTCGCCGTGCCGGGCATGGTTCCGGCGAAGACCCTGATCGCCGGAACGCTCGGCATCGCGCTGGTTGCGGGCGCGGCCGCCGCGGTGAATTGCCTGGTCGAGCAGAAGATCGACGCGCTGATGCGGCGCACGCGCTGGCGCCCGCTCCCGCGCGGCGAGCTGACCGCAGCGCAGGCGCTGCTCTTCGCCGGCGCGCTGGGCGGCGTGGGGCTGTGGATCCTGTTCCATTTCGTCAATGCGCTCACGATGTGGCTCACGTTCGCCACGTTCACGGGCTACGCGGTGGTCTACACCGTTCTGCTGAAGCAGGCCACGCCGCAGAACATCGTGATCGGCGGCGCCTCGGGCGCCATGCCCCCGGTGCTCGGATGGGCGGCGGCGACCGGCGAGGTGAGCATCGAGGCGATGCTCCTCTTCCTCATCATCTTCGCGTGGACGCCGCCGCACTTCTGGGCGCTCGCACTGTATCGCCGGCGCGAGTACGAGCGCGCGGGCGTACCGATGCTGCCCGTGACCCATGGGGAGGCGTTCACGCGCCTTCAGCTGCTCTTCTACACATTGATCATGGTAGCCGCCACGCTGCTGCCCTTCGCCACTCACATGGCGGGCTACTTCTATGTGGGGGCCGTGCTGGTCCTCGATGCGGTGTTCCTGGCATACGCCTTCGCGATCTGGCGGCACTACAGCGACGCGCTCGCGCGCCGCACGTTCGGCTACTCCATATTCTTCCTCGCGATGCTCTTCGCGGCGCTCATGGTGGACCACTACCTGCCGCTGCTCGCCGGGTGATCAAGAGCGCTCGCTGGGCCGCGGTTCTGGCCGTCGCGGCAATGTCGCTGGCGGCCTGCGACAAGATCGGGTTTCCCGGCAAGAGTCCCTTCCAGGGCGTTGACGTGACCGGCAGTCCCATGGGCGGCGAGCTCAAGCTGACCGACGCCGACGGCAAGCCCCGCTCGCTCGCGGACTTCCAGGGCAAGATCGTGGTGGTGTCCTTCGGCTTCACGCACTGCCCGGACGTATGTCCCACGACGCTCGCCGACCTCGCGGCCGCGCGCAAGCAACTCGGCCCCAACGGCCAGCAGGTGCAGGTGCTCTTCGTAACCGTGGA
>JBJMWH010000055.1:0-6721 GCA_045810245.1 Burkholderiales bacterium
GGCCGACCTGCAGCACGTGGTCGCCGCGGCGCGCTCGATCGGAAGGCACATGCACGGCTACAAGGTGGTCGCGACCAAGTCGACCGTACCCGTTGGCACCGCCGACAAAGTCCGCCTTGCGATTGAAGAAGAATTGAAACGGCGGGGCACGCGCCTCGATTTCTCGGTCGTCTCGAATCCCGAGTTCCTCAAGGAGGGCGCGGCGGTCGAGGACTTCATGCGCCCGGACCGCGTGGTCCTGGGCGCCGAGGACGCGCGCGCGATCGCGCTGATGCGGCAGCTTTACGCGCCCTTCCAGCGCAATCACGAGCGCATCATGGTGATGGGCGTGCGCTCTGCCGAGCTCACCAAGTACGCTGCCAACGGCATGCTCGCCACGCGCATCTCGTTCATGAACGAGCTTGCCAATCTCGCCGAGGCGATCGGCGCCGACATCGAGGAAGTGCGCCGCGGCATCGGCGCCGATCCGCGGATCGGCTACCAGTTCCTGTATCCTGGCGCCGGCTTCGGCGGCTCGTGCTTCCCGAAAGACGTGAAGGCGCTGCAGCGGACCGCCACGGAGGCGGGCAAGCCGCTGCGCGTGATCAGCGCGGTCGAGGCGGTCAACGACGCGCAGAAGCACGTGCTCGCCGCGAAGGTCGCCCGCAAGTTCGGCGCCAACCTCCACGGCAAGACCTTCGCGCTCTGGGGGCTCGCGTTCAAGGCGAACACCGACGATATGCGCGAGGCGGCGAGCCGCACGGTGATCGCCGACCTCACCGGCGCCGGCGCCTCGGTGCGCGCCTACGATCCCGCCGCGGGGCACGAGGCGAAAACGATCTTCAAGGGAAGCAAGACGGTGACGATCGCCGACTCCGCCTCCGCGGCGCTCGAAGGCGCCGACGCGCTCATCATCGTCACCGAGTGGCAGGAATTCCGCAGCCCCGACTTCGCCGCGATCAAGGCCCGGCTGAAGACGCCGGCGATCTTCGACGGCCGCAACCTCTATGATCCGGCCGTGCTGCGCGGCCTGGGCATCGAGTACTACCCGATCGGCCGCAAGAGATAACGGCATGGAGGACGCATAGACACTTCAAAGGCGAGGGTCCTGGTGGTGGGCGACGTGATGCTCGACCGCTACTGGTTCGGCGAGGTCTCGCGCATCTCGCCGGAAGCGCCGGTGCCGGTGGTGCTGATCGGGCGCGAGGAGCAGAGGCTCGGCGGCGCGGCCAACGTGGCCTGGAACTGCAAGGCGCTCGGCGCGCACACACGCCTGCTCTCGGTGGTGGGGCGCGACGAGCCGGGCGGGCAGCTCGAGAAGCTGATCAAGAAGGAAGGCATCGAGGCGAGCCTGCACCGCGATGGCAAGCTCGACACGACCCAGAAGCTGCGCGTCATCGGCCGCAAGCAGCAGCTCCTGCGCATCGATTTCGAGAAGCCCCCTTCGCGCGAGGTGCTCGCGGCCAAGCTCGAGGAATTCAAGAGCGCGCTCGCCGAATGCGACGCGGTGATTCTCTCCGACTACGGCAAAGGGGGCCTCACGCACATCACGGAGATGGTGCGCGCGGCGCGCAAGGCCGGCAGGCGCGTGCTCGCCGATCCGAAGGGTGACGACTATTCGCGCTACAAGGGCGTGAGCGTCATCACCCCGAACCTCGACGAGCTGCGTCGGGTAATCGGGACGTGGAAGGACGAGAAGGACCTCAAGGGGCGCGCCCAGGCCCTGCGCGACAAGCTCGGCCTCGAGGCGCTGCTCCTCACCCGCGGCGAACATGGAATGACTTTGTTTACCAAGAGCAAAACCACAACGATCCCCGCCGTGGCCCGCGAGGCGGAGGTGTTCGACGTGACCGGTGCCGGCGACACGGTGATCGCGACCCTCGCCGTAATGCTCGCCGCCGGAGCCGGCCTGGAGGCCGCAATGCGCATCGCCAACCGCGCGGCGGGTATCGTCGTGGGTAAACTCGGAACCGCAGTCGCGACCCACGCGGAGCTTTTCGGCGACGCGCGGAGACCGGCCCAAGACCGACCCAAGACAGGCGAGAAACACTAATCATGTACTACGTGGTCACCGGGGCCGCCGGATTCATCGGCTCGAGGATCGTCGAGGCGCTCAACCGCGCCGGCGTCACCGACATCGTGGCCGTCGACAACCTCAGCCGCTCGGCCAAGGTGGCGAACCTCACGCGCCTGGAGATCGCCGATTTCCTCGACAAGGGCGAGTTCCTGCAGCGACTGGACAGCTTCGACGGCGCGCTCGAGGCGGTGCTGCACCAGGGCGCCTGCTCCGACACCATGGAGCAGGACGGCCGCTACATGATGGAGAACAACTACCGCTATTCGAAGACGCTGCTCGACTGGTGCCAGGAGGCCGAGGTGCCGCTCCTCTATGCGTCCTCGGGGTCGGTGTACGGAGCGAGCGCCGAATTCCGCGAGGAGCGGGCGTGCGAGCGCCCGCTCAACGTCTACGGCTACTCCAAGTTCCTGTTCGACCAGCTGGTGCGGCGCGCGCTACCTGGAAAGACTACCCAGATCGCGGGTTTCCGTTACTTCAACGTCTACGGCCCCAACGAGGCGCACAAGGGCCGCATGGCGTCGGTCGCGTTCCACGCCTACAACCAGCTCGCCGCCACCGGCAAGGTCCTGCTCTTCGAGGGCTCGGCGGGCTACGGCAACGGCGAGCAGCGCCGCGACTTCGTGCACGTGGACGACGTGGTCGACGTGAACCTCTGGTTCCTCGAGCACCGCGAGGTATCGGGCATCTTCAACTGCGGCACCGGCCGCGCGCAGACCTTCAACCAGCTCGCCGCGGCGACGATCAACTCGGTGCAGGGCACCGGGCACACCGCGCGCGAGCTCGCCCAGCGCGGCTTCATCGAGTACATCCCGTTTCCCGAAGGCCTCAAGGAGCGCTACCAGAGCTTCACCGAGGCGGACCTGTCGCGGCTGCGGGCGGCAGGCTATCGCGGCGAGTTCAAGACCGTCGAGCACGGCGTGGCCTCGTACGTGAACCAGTTGCGCAGCGCGTAGCGGGCCTCGATGAAGCGCACCATCGAGGACTTCATCGGCAATACGCCGCTCGTCCGGCTGCAGCGCCTGCCGGATTCGGACCGCAATGTCTTGCTGGTGAAGCTGGAAGGCAACAACCCGGCCGGCTCGGTGAAGGACCGCCCGGCGATCTCGATGATCCGCCACGCCGAAGCGCGCGGCAAGATCAAGCCCGGCGACACCCTGATCGAGCCCACCTCGGGCAACACCGGGATCGCGCTCGCCATGGCGGCGGCCATCCGTGGCTACCGCATGGTGCTCATCATGCCCGAGCACCTCTCCGCCGAGCGCCGCCAGACGATGCGCGCCTACGGCGCCGAGATCATCCTCACGGCGCAGAAGGGCGGCATGGAAGCCGCGCGCGATCTCGCCGAGAGAATGGTGCGCGAGGGCAAGGGCACGATGCTCGACCAGTTCGCGAACCCCGACAACCCGCGCGCGCACTACGAGACCACCGGTCCCGAGATCTGGCGCGACACCGAGGGCAGGATCACGCACCTCGTCTCGAGCATGGGCACCACCGGCACCATCATGGGCTGCTCGCGGTTCCTCAAGGAGAAGAAGCGCACGATCCAGATCGTCGGCTGCCAGCCCGAGGAGGGCTCGCAGATCCCCGGGATCCGCAAGTGGCCCCAGGCGTATCTGCCGAAGATCTACGAGCGCACCCGCGTCGACCGGCTGGAGTACGTGAGCCAGGCCGACGCCGAGGAGACGACGCGCCGCCTGGCGCGCGAGGAGGGCATCTTCGCCGGCATCTCCTCCGGCGGCGCCGTGCACGTCGCGCTGCGCGTCGCGAAAGAGCTCAAGCACGCTGTGATCGTCGCGATCATCTGCGACCGCGGCGACCGTTATCTCTCGACGGGCGTGTTTCCCGACTAGATGACTCCGATCCTCGCATTCGACATCGAGACGATTCCCGACTGCGAGGGCATCCGCAGGGTGCACGGCCTGCCCGCCGACCTTTCGGACCGCGACGTCGGCGAGGTGGCGTTCCAGAAGCGGCGCGTGCAGAGCGGCGGCGCGAGCGACTTCCTGCCCGCGCACCTGCAGCGCGTGGTCGTGATCTCGTGCGTGCTCAGGAACGAAGAGGGCCTGCGCGTGTTCTCGATCGGCGAGCCCGAGGCCGGCGAGGCCGCGGCGATCCAGCGCTTCTTCGAGGGGGTGAACAAGTACCTGCCCCAGCTCGTCACCTGGAACGGACGCAGCTTCGACCTGCCGGTGCTGGTGAACCGCGGCCTGATCCACGGCGTGGGCGCCCAGTGCTTCTGGGATACCGGCGACGACAACAAGTACAACAACTACATCAACCGCTTCCACGAGCGCCACTGCGACCTGATGGACGTGCTTTCGATCTACGGCGGGCGCGGCGCGCCGCTCGACGAGCTCGCGCGACTCGCGGGCTTCCCCGGCAAGCTCGGCGTCGGCGGCGGCGCGGTCTGGGACAGCTATCTCGCCGGCGGCATCGAGGCGATCCGAAACTACTGCGAAGCCGACACGCTCAACACCTATCTCCTGTACCTGCGCTTCCAGCTCATGCGCTGCAGCTACACCCCCGAGCGCTACCAGTCCGAGCTCGCGCTCGTGAGGAGCATGCTCGACAAGCGCACCGAGCCGCACTGGCGCGAGTTTCTGTCGCTCTGGAAGTGACGCTGCGCATCGATTCGCTCGACGCCGAGGGGCGCGGCGTTGCACGCAATGCCGAAGGCAAGGTGGTGTTCGTGGAGGGCGCGCTCCCTGGGGAGGAAGTCGATTTCCAGGTCCTGCGCAAGAAGTCCTCGTTCGAGATCGGCCGGCTGACCCAGGTCCTGGGCGGCGCCTCGAGCCGGCAGACGCCGCGCTGCCCGCATTTCGGCGTATGCGGCGGCTGCAGCCTGCAGCACACCGATGCACGCACGCAGATGGCGGCGAAGCAGCGCTGGCTCGAGGAAAACCTTGCGCGCATCGGGAAAGTGGAGCCCGAGACTTTGCTGCCGATCGTCTACGGCGAGGACTGGCGTTACCGCCGCCGCGCGCGCCTCGGGGCGCGCTACGTGCCCAAGAAGGGCGGCGCGATGGTCGGTTTCCGGGAGAAGCGCTCGAGCTATATCACCGACATGCGCGAGTGCCATGTCCTTCCCGCCGAGGTGAGCGCGCTTATCTTGCCGCTGCGCTCGCTGGTGGAGGCGCTCTCGATCCGGGCGCGCCTGCCGCAGATCGAGGTCGCGGTCGGCGACAACGCGACTGTGCTGGTGATTCGCCACCTCGACCCCCTTACCGATGACGACCGCTCGCGCCTGAGGAGCTTCGGCGAAACCCATTCAGTTCACCTGTGGCTGCAGCCGGGCGGTCCCGAAAGCGCGCATCCGTTCCACCCGCGTGAAAGCGAGCTCTACTACGAGCTACCGGAATTCGCTCTGAGGCTCGCCTTCCGGCCGACCGACTTCACCCAGGTGAACCACGGCGTCAACCGGATCCTGGTCTCGCGCGCCCTGCGGCTTCTCGACCCGCAGCCCGGCGAGCGCATCGCGGATCTCTTCTGCGGCATCGGGAATTTTTCGCTGCCCCTCGCCACCACCGGCGCTCAGGTCATCGGATTCGAGGCTAGCAGCGACCTCGTCGAGCGCGCGCGGCAGAACGCGGCGCTGAACAAGCTCGCGGTGCAATTCGAGGTCATGAATCTCGTCCGGCCGAATCTGAATCCGTACGCGCCCTTCGACAAGCTGCTCGTCGACCCGCCGCGCGAAGGCGCGGTCGAGATCGCTAAGGCGCTGCCGGCGGCATGGCCGCGGCGCATCGTCTACGTCTCCTGCGACCCGGCGACGCTCGCCCGGGACGCCGGCGTGCTGGTCCACACCAAGGGCTTCCGTCTCGCCGCCGCGGGCGTGGTCAACATGTTCCCGCACACCGCGCACGTCGAGAGCATCGCTCTCTTCGAGCGCGGCGCGGGTCAGCGGTCTGCGTAGAGCTCCCAGGCGCGAAAACAGGCGAGCCCGCATTCAGTCTCGTACCAGGCGGGCCCGTATCCCGAGTACCGGTCGGTCGAATCCTCGCCGGCCATCGCGGACGCCGTCATCAACGAGCACATCAGTAGTGCGGCAAGCTTTTTCATCGCTTTCCTCCTCTCGGCCTAAAGCGGCGGCGCAATGAAGTTCCAGTCGTGCGCCCAGGGCGACTCGGCGGGCGCCTGGCCGTCGGCCGCGGCGTCGGTGCGCGTGTCGCCGCCGACGCCGGCGAACTGGCGGAGGCGCTCCGGAAGGTTGGGAAGGGCACGATCGATGACCAGCTGCTCGTAGGGAGCGCGCGCGTCCGGGACGTAGGGTCCCACCGGGGCGAACTGGATGTCGGGCAGGGTGCGGTCCAGCTCGGTCTGCTCGAACGGCGGCCCGACCTCGAGAGCGAGCGCGGGCGAAGCAAGCGAGGCAAGGGCGACGGCGATCACAGCGCGTTTCATGATGCATTCCTTTAGCGAGTAGGTTGATTGCCCCTCGCCTCGGATTACCGGTGCTGCGGCGCGCCTATTCCCGTGCGTCAGGCCTTTCGAGGATGATCCGGAAATAAAAAGGGCACCCGCAGGCGCCCTTTTTTATTCCGGCCGTGCCGGCCAGCGCTAATCGCGATCGCCGCCCAACGCGAGCAGGAGCTGCAGCAGGCTCGAGAAAATGTTGAGCAGGCTGAGGTAGACGCCGGTCGTGGCCATCACGTAGTTGGTTTCGCC
>JBJMWH010000056.1:0-9096 GCA_045810245.1 Burkholderiales bacterium
GGGAACCACTTCCACGCCCTGCTCGATCGCGGTGTAGCAGTTCGCAACCGTCTGTGCCTCCACGCCCTGCGATGCGTCGACGACCAGCAGGGCGCCCTCACACGCGGCGAGCGAGCGCGAGACTTCGTAGGAGAAATCCACGTGACCCGGCGTGTCGATGAGATTCAGTTGATACGTGCGCCCATCACGCGCGCTGTAGGAGAGCGCGGCAGTCTGAGCCTTGATGGTGATGCCGCGCTCGCGCTCGAGGTCCATCGAGTCGAGCACCTGCTCGGCCATCTCGCGCTCGGCGAGGCCGCCGCACATCTGGATGAACCGGTCGGCGAGCGTCGACTTGCCGTGGTCGATGTGCGCGATGATCGAGAAGTTGCGGATGCGGCTTTGCGCCATATAAAGAAAGAGGGCGCCCGCCGCTCTTTCATTCTGGGGTGTGGGCACCCTCCTCAACCGGCTATTTTAGCTTAGCTTGCCGATCGCCTCGGGGGTGAGGCGGTGCCGGCAAAGCTCGACGCCGTCCTTCAGCAGGACCGGAACGTTCTCGCCGTAGAGCTGGTCGAGGCGCGGATCGGAATCGACGTCGACTTCGTCGAACTCCACGCCCAGCCGGCGCAGGGCGAGCGCCATCTCCTCGCAGAGATGGCAATAGGCGCGCCCGTACAGCCTGACGGCGCGTTCAGCCTTTATCAGTCAGCCCGCTGATCGTGACGAAAGCCACGCTCTCGCCGCGACGCACCTGCAGCGTCAGCACCGAGTTCTTGTCCATCCCGGCGAGGAGCTTGTTGAACTGTTCGACGCTCTTCAGCTCGATGTGCTGGCCTTTGTGCACCAGCGTGACCAGCACGTCGCCCTTGCGCACTTCGGCCTTGGCGTCGGGCCGCACGTCGGTGACCACCAGGCCGCTTTGCAGCTTCATCTGGCTCTTCTGCTCGGCGGTGAGCTCGGCGACCACGATGCCGAGGCGGTTCGCCGGGGCCTCGGCCTGCGGCTTGGGCTTCGGCGTGTCGCGCGTCGCGACGCGCTCTTCCTGCAGCTCGCCCACGGTCACGTTGAGCTTCTTCGTCTGGCCCTTGCGCCACACGTCGAGCGACGCCTGCTGCCCGGGGCGCGTCGCCCCCACCAGCCGCGGCAGATCGCTCGAGGAGTCGACCGGCTTGCCGTCGTAGCTGACGATGATGTCGGTCGCCTCGACGCCGGCCTTGTCGGCGGGGCTGCCCTTCTCGACCGAGTTGACCAGCGCGCCGCGCGCCCGGTCCAGGCCGAACGAGGTGGCCAGATCGCGCGTGACTTCCTGGATCACCACGCCGATGCGGCCGCGCGCGACGCGGCCCTTTTCGCGCAGCTGCTTTTGGATGTCGAGCGCGACGTCGGCGGGAATGGCGAACGAAAGGCCCATGAAGCCGCCCGTGCGGCTGTAAATCTGCGAATTCACGCCGATCACCTCGCCGCGCATGTTGAACAGCGGCCCGCCCGAGTTGCCCGGGTTGATCGCGACGTCGGTCTGGATGAACGGAACGAAGTACTCCTGCGGCAGCGAGCGCCCCTTCGCCGAGACGATGCCGGCGGTGACCGTGTTCTCGAAGCCGAACGGCGAGCCGATCGCGACCACCCATTCGCCGACCTTGAGCTTGCTCGGGTCGCCGAACTTCACCAGCGGCAGGCCGGTGCCGTCGATCTTGATGAGCGCCACGTCGGTGCGCTTGTCGGCGCCGATCACGCGCGCCTTGAACTCGCGCTTGTCGGTGAGCTTGACGTTGATCTCGTCGCCGCCCTCGACCACGTGAGCGTTGGTGAGGATGTAGCCGTCGTTGCTGATGATGAAGCCCGAGCCGAGCGAGCGGCTTTCGCGTCCAGGGCCGCCGGGGCCGGGGTTCTGTCCGGGGCCGGGCTGGCGCGGGACGAAGCGGCGGAAGAACTCGAGCACCTCGTCGTCCTCCATGCCGGGGACCTGCGGCGCGGCGCCCCCACCGCCCCCGCCACCGCCCTGCGCCCGGCGCACCGCCTGCGTCGTGCTGATGTTGACCACCGCGGCGCCCTGCTCCTCCACCAGGCGGGTGAAGTCGGGAAGCTCGCGCGCCTGCGCGAGCACGCCCACGCTGAACGCGGCCAGCCACAGCGCGGCCAGCCCTCTCGCTAGTGCCAGTTGCTGCATACGGTTCTCCTGAGCTCTATTTTCGTCTTTTTACTGCGTCGGGCGGCGGAACTCTACCGCGTCGGCGATTCGCTGCACGCTGACGGCCGGCGCCTCCCCGACCACCGTGATCATGTGGTTCGCCACTTCTCGAGTATAGATATGGATCGCGCCCATGCTGGCAAGGCCGGTCGCGGCCCGGTCCGGCCGGTTCTCGAGGGGCTCGATGAACACCGACACGGCCGCGAGGCCGTCGGAGAACACCATCTGGCCCACCGGGCGCGACTCGCCCAGGCGGCGCTTGAGCTCGGTGACCTTGTGGAACCCCGGCAATTCGGAAGCGAGCCCCCAGCCCGCCAGTTGCGCGGGGGCCGCCCCGGCGTCCTCGATGCGCCACTTTTTCCCCTCATGGCGCGGGCGCACCATGTCGGGGGTGACGTTGCCGGGGGCAAACTGGGTGAACATCAACGTCTCGACGCTTTTTCCGGCGGCGTCGATGGTATCGGCACGCATGAGCATGCCGCTCTTGACGTCGGCATAGAGCCGGTAGCCGTAGCGGAGATTGTCCTTCGGTTGCAGCAGCACGGTCTGGCACTCCAGCCCGGCGATGCGCTGCATTTCGCCCAGGCTGATGTCGTAATGGCCCGCCAGGGCGGGGATCTGCTCCGGGAGCAGCCCGGGAAAATCACGGTCGACGCGGCGGTCGACCTTCACCACCCGGCTATCCGGCAGGTAACAGCGGATCTTGTCGCGCGTCCTTACGATCTCGCGCGGCACGCCGTTCATCACCTCGAGCTTCTCGATGTCCTCGGGTGCGTAGCGGGTAATGCGGGAGGTCTCGGTGCGGTCCGCGTTCTGATAGACGAACGTGCCCACGTAGGACAAACGCTGGGTCGCCTCATGCATCTTGCGCAGCCACCCCAGGGTCTCCGGCGACTGCGCATGCACCACCGACGTGGCCAGCACGAGCGCGGCGCCGAAAGCCCGCTTTCTCACCGCCGTGCCTCGCGGGCCGGCTCGGACACGGTGCGGACGTAGGCTGCCATGCCCACGAGCGACATCCGGGGGGAGAATCCCTGGTGGGCGAGCAGGTAGTCGTTGGTGCCGCTCGGCAGCGCGACCACCGCAGGCTTCGCTTCCTTGGGAGGCGCAGGCGGGGACACCTTGACCACCTGCACGGCAGGCTGTTGCGGGACGAATCCGAGCCAGCCCACCAACGAGACCGCCGCGACCCCGGCGGCGAGCGCGACCCAGCGCCGCGGCTCGCCGGCGCCGCGCATGCGCCTGGGAGCGAGCACCGTGGGCTCCGTGGCGAGTGCCGCCGCGACCCGCTCGCCGAAGCCCGCCGAAAGCATGCGGCTCTTGCCGAGCGCATCGCTGATGAGATGGTAGGTGCGCCAGGCATCGCGGGCGTCGTCGCCCGCCTCGCTCCTGCCGGCCAGCACGTCGATTACCTGCGCGGCGGACCTGTCGTCCAGCTCGCCGTCCATCAACACCGAGATCCTGTCTTTCATACCCCTACCACCTCTTGTCTTTCCGCGTGCCCAGGAGCGGCCGCAGCCGCTCCGCGATCGCCTCGCGCGCCCTGAAGATGCGCGACCGGACCGTGCCGATCGGGCAGTTCATGACCTGCGCGATGTCCTCGTAGCTCATCCCTTCGATCTCGCGCAGCTGGATCGCGGTACGCAATTCCTCTGGCAGCTGTTCGATCGTGGAGTTCACGGTCTCCGCGATTTCGTTGGACAGTAGCACGCTCTCCGGCGTGTTGATGTCGCGCAGCTGCTCGCCTTCCTCGAACCCCTCTGCCTCCTCGGCCTCGACCTCGGTGGAGGTGGGCGCCCTGCGGCCCATCGCCATCAGGTAGTTCTTGGCCGTGTTGATTCCGATGCGGTAGAGCCAAGTATAAAAGGCGCTGTCGCCGCGGAACGCGGGGAGCGCGCGGTAGGCCTTGATGAATGCTTCCTGCGTCACGTCCTCGACCTCGGCCGGATCGCGGATGAAACGCGAGAGAAGCCGCGCCAGCTTGCGCTGATACTTCTCCACCAGTAGCTCGAACGCGCGCTTGTCGCCGCGCTGCGCCCGCTCCACCAGCTGCCGGTCGATCTCGCGGTCAGACACGAATCGCGCCTAGCCGCACCCCGCGGGGCTCCCCACCCCCGGACTCAGCGTCCGATGTTCTACGTCTATGTGCCACAGACACACGCGCTTTGAAATAGTTCGACGCCCGGTAGGTCGTTGGCTACGCGGGCAGTTGCTTTGTTGCCACGATGGGCAATTTTCCCCACAGCGCCCAGATGCGCAGGCGCCGGAACAATTGCGCATCCACCATGTCGCGCGTGACGAGGATGGTGCGGCGCACCGGGCGGCGAAGGCACAGGACCACCATGTGCCGCCCGACGTAGCGGCGCTCGGCCAGCTCGGCCGGGAAGCTCTCCCCGTTCCCGAGCCGCACCTGCGGCCCTTCGGCGCCGCCGACCTCCAGAGCGCGCACCGCGGCCCGCCCGCGCAGCAACGCGCGCTTGCGCGTGCTCTGGGCGCCGGCGAGAACCACGAGCGCCGCCGCGCCGAGGCCGGCCGCGCCGGGCAGGAGCGCCGCGAGGCACAGCGCCGCCGCGGCATGGGAGGCGAGAATGGCTGCCGCCAGGGGCGCCGAAGGCGCAAGCTCCAGCCGCAGTCTGCGGATGCTCATGGGAATCGCCGCGCGCGGCTCAAAGCTGCTTGAAGATCAGGGTGCCGTTGGTGCCGCCGAAGCCGAACGAGTTCGACAGCGCCACGCGGATCGGCATGCGGCGCTTCTCGTTCGGCACGTAGTCGAGGTCGCACTGCGGGTCGGGCGTGCGCAGGTTGATGGTGGGCGGCGACACCTGGTCGCGCAGCGCAAGGATGCTGAACAGCGCCTCCACCGCCCCGGCCGCGCCGAGCAGGTGCCCGGTCATCGACTTGGTGGAGTTCACCGCGACCTTGGCGGCGCGCGCACCGAGCAGCTTCTTGATCGCCACCGTCTCGGCGAGGTCGCCGAGCGGGGTCGATGTGCCGTGCGCGTTGATGTAATCAATGGAAGAACTTTCCAGGTTTGCATCTTTCAGCGCATTACGCATCGCCCGGTAGCCGCCGTCGCCATCCTCGGGCGGCGCCGTCATGTGGTGCGCGTCGGCCGACACGCCGTAGCCCACCAGCTCACAGTAGATCTTCGCGCCGCGCGCCCTCGCATGCTCGTATTCCTCGAGCACCAGCGCGCCGGCGCCCTCGCCGAGCACGAAGCCGTCGCGGTCCTTGTCCCACGGCCGGCTCGCGCCGGCCGGATCGTCGTTGCGCGTGGAGAGCGCGCGCGCCGAGGCAAAACCGCCGATCGCGAGCTCGGTCACGGTGGCCTCCGAGCCGCCCGCGATCATGACGTCGGCCTCGCCGTAGCGGATCGACTTCGCCGCCTCGCCGATGCAGTGGGTGGAGGTGGTGCACGCGGTCACGATGGCGAGGTTCGGGCCCTTCGCCCCCACCTCGATCGACAACAGGCCCGCGGTCATGTTGATGATGCTGCCCGGGATGAAGAAGGGCGAGATGCGCCGCGGGCCGTTCGCCCTGAGCTCGTCGTGCATCGCTTCGATCAGCGGCAGGCCGCCCATGCCCGAGCCGAAATTGACGCCGACGCGCTCCGCGTTCTGCGGCGTGACCTCGAGCGCCGCCTCGCGCCAGGCCTGCAGCCCCGCGGCCATGCCGTACTGGATGAAGAGGTCCATGCGCCGCGCGTCCTTGGGCGACATGTACGGCGCGACGTCGAAGCCCTTCACTTCGCCGGCGATCTGGCTCGCGAGGCGCGAGGCGTCGAAGCGCGTGATGCGCGTGATGCCCGGGGCCCCGGCGAGTGCCCGGTCCCAGGCTTCGGAAACGGTCTTGCCGAGCGGGCTGATGATGCCCAGCCCGGTTACCACGACTCTGCGGCGCGTCACTGAAGAGCTGGCGCTCAGGCCTTCGAGTGCGCCTTGATGTAATCGACCGCCTGCTGCACGGTGGTGATCTTCTCGGCTTCCTCGTCGGGGATCTCGGTCTCGAATTCCTCCTCGAGCGCCATCACGAGCTCCACGGTGTCAAGCGAGTCCGCGCCGAGGTCGTCGACGAACGAGGAGTCGTTCTTGATCTCGGCCTCGTTCACGCCGAGCTGCTCGGCGATGATCTTCTTGACGCGTTGTTCGATGTTTTCCATCCGCTGCTCCTTCCCCAAGAGGGGGCGTATTTTACGACATATACATCCCGCCGTTGACGTGCAGGACCGCGCCTGTCACGTAACCGGCGGCGTGCGATGCGAGGTAGGCGACCGCCGCTGCCACGTCCTGCGCAGCGCCGAGGCGGCCGAGCGGAATCTGGCCGAGCAGCGCCTTTTTCTGCTCGTCCGACAGCGCGCGCGTCATGTCGGTGTCGATGAAGCCCGGCGCCACGCAGTTCACCGTGATGTTGCGCGAGCCGAGCTCGCGCGCGAGCGATTTCGTCATCCCCACCACCGCCGCCTTGGCGGCGGCGTAGTTCGCCTGGCCCGCGTTGCCCGAGGCGCCGACCACCGAGGTGACGTTGATGATGCGGCCCCAGCGCGCCTTCATCATGCCGCGCATCACCGCGCGCGAGAGGCGAAACACCGCGCGCAGGTTGGTGTCGATCACCTCGTCGAACTCGGCGTCCTTCATGCGCAGCGCGAGGTTGTCGCGCGTGATGCCGGCGTTGTTCACGAGGATTGCGATATCACCGTGCTGCTTTTGAATGGCTTCAATCAGAGCGTCACATGCGGACGCATCGCGCACATCGAGCACCATGCCGATGCCCGGAACCTTCTTCGCGCCTTCCTCCGAGGTCGACGTGCCGATCACCTTGGCCCCGTCCTTCGCGAGTTGCCCGGCGATGGCGTGGCCTATGCCGCGCGAGGCTCCCGTGACCAGCGCGACTCTGTGCTCTAGCATTTGAGGGCCTGTTCCAGCGACGCGCGGTCGGCGAGCGAGAACGATTGCGCCTCGGGCCAGATGCGCTTGGTCATCCCGGCGAGCACCTTGCCCGGCCCGCACTCGACGACGTGGGTCACGCCCATGGCGCGCATCTTGTGGATCGTCTCGACCCAGCGCACCGGCGCGGCCGCCTGCCGCACGAGCGCGTCCTTGATCTTGCCTTGCTCGCCCACGATGGCGACATCCACGTTGTTGATCACCGAAATTTGCGGAGAGGAAAAAGCCACGTTGGCGAGATAACCCTTCAGCTTCTCCGCCGCAGGTCTCATCAGCGACGAATGGAACGGCGCGCTCACGGGAAGCGGCATTGCGCGCTTCGCGCCCCTCGCCTTGCACGCTTCGATGGCGCGCTCGACGGCCGCCTTCTCGCCCGCGATCACGACCTGGCCGGGGGCGTTGAAGTTCACCGCCTGGACCTCGCCGCCCGCCTCGGCACACGCGGCGCGCACCTCGGCATCGTCCAGCATCAGGATGGCGGCCATCGCGCCCTGCCCCTCCGGCACCGCCTCCTGCATCGATTGCGCACGGAAGCGCACGAGCGGCAGGCAGTCCTTGAACGCGATCGCGCCGGCCGCGACGAGGGCCGTGTATTCGCCCAGGCTGTGCCCCGCGACCACTTCAGGCTGCGCGCCGCCGAGCGCGCGCCACGCACGGTAGGCGGCGTAGCCCGCCGTGACCATGGCGGGCTGCGTGTTGACGGTCTGGTTGAGCTTCTCCGCCGGCCCTTCGTCGAGCAGGCGGACGAAATCGGGTCCGAGCACCGCAGTCGCTTCATCCCGAACAAGATGGATTTCCGGCAAACCCTCGTACCCCTTCAGCATGCCGACGGCCTGAGAGCCTTGTCCCGGGAAGACCAGCGCGAGCTTCACAGCGTCACCACCGAGGAGCCCCAGGTGAAGCCGCCGCCCACGCCCTGCAGAAGGAGCCGCGCGCCGGGGCGAATCGTTCCTTTCCTGATGAATTCATCGAGCGCAAGCGGCACCGACGCCGCGGAAGTGTTGCCGTGGTGGTCGACCGTCACCACCAGCTTCTCGTGCGGGATTTCGAGCTTGCGTGCGATCGCCTGGAGGATGCGCACGTTGGCCTGGTGCGGGATCAGCCAGTCGATGTCCTGGAGCCGCATGCCGGCCGCGGCCACCGTCTCGCGCGCCGACTCGTCGAGCACGCGCACCGCGAACTTGAACACGCCCTGGCCGTTCATCTGCAGGAACGGCGAGCCGACGACCTTGCCGCGCGCGACATTGCCCGGCACCGAGAGCATGCCGACCTGGCTGCCGTCGGCGTGCAGCCGGCTCGCATGAATTCCAGGTTTCTCGGAAGAAACCAAAACCACGGCACCGGCACCGTCGCCGAACAGCACGCAGGTGCCGCGGTCGTTCCAGTCCAGGATGCGCGAGAAGACCTCGCTGCCCACGACCAAGGCCTTCTTGTTTACGCCGGAGCGGATAAAACTGTCCGCTGTCGCCAGCGCATAAATGAAACCCGTGCACACGGCCTGCACATCGAATGCCGCGCAGCCCTTGATTCCGAGCTTCGCCTGCAGCAGGCACGCGGTGCTGGGGAAGATGTAGTCGGGCGTCGAAGTCGCGACCACGATGAGATCGATCTCTTCAGCCTTTACGCCGGCTGCGCTCAAGGCAGCTCGGCTTGCTTCGAGCGCCAGGTCGCTCGAGGTCTGGTTCTCGTCCGCGATGTGGCGGCGCGCGATGCCGGTGCGCTCGCGGATCCAGGCGTCGTTCGTCTCGAGGCCGCGCGTGGCCAGATCGGCGTTGGTCACCACCTGCTTCGGCAGGTAGCTGCCCGTGCCGACGATGCGCGAGTAGATCACGGCGCGGGCACCATGATCTGCGACATGCGTTGCGCGATGAGCTGCGGCACGTTGTTGCGGACTTCTTCGACCGCGCTCTCGAGCGCATGCGCAAAGGCGCGCGCATCGGCCGAGCCATGGCTCTTGATGACGATGCCCTTCAAGCCGACGAG
>JBJMWH010000057.1:0-3586 GCA_045810245.1 Burkholderiales bacterium
GAAGCCCATCGATCGCGCGCGGCAGGCGTGGTGGCCCGGCGGGCGTACGGCACAGAACGCTGTTTTTGCTTGACCTGAAAGAGTCAAATCAACAGCCAGCACCGCGGCCCCGGCCGCGCGCAGCGCGGCCTGCAGGCTCCACGGGTTCATCGCTGTGTCGGGATCGAGGTGAACCGTTCCGTGCTTCGGCGCGAGATCGCGGATGGCGCGCACGTACTCGGTGGGATGCACTCGCGCGAGTTGCTCGTCGGTGGCGAGAGGTGCCTCGTAGCGCGCGACATACGGCGCCACGCCCGAGGCGATGAGCTGGTCCTCGATCGCCGAGAGCCGCGCGGGCTGCTCCGGATGGTGCGCACCCATCTCGTGCTTCAGGCACTCGGGATGCGTGATAAATGCCGCAGACATGCGCATGCGATCTTAACGCAACCCCAGTACAATCGAAGCATGCTGCTCAAGGCGGAATTCCAGCCCACCGGGTTTCAAGCCAATCTCCTCGGAAGCGGCCCGATCCAGCGCGTGATCCAGGCCGCGGGCGGCATCATCCTCGGCAAGGAAACGCAGGTGCGCCTGGCGCTCGCCTGCCTTCTCGCGCGTGGCCATCTGCTGATCGAAGATCTGCCCGGCGTGGGCAAGACCACGCTCGCGCACGTGCTCGCGCGCTCGCTCGGGCTGCAATTCCAGCGCATCCAGTTCACGAGCGACATGCTTCCCGCCGACATCATCGGCGTCTCGGTGTACGGGCGCGAGAGCGGCGCGTTCAATTTCCATCCCGGGCCGATCTTCGCGCAGGTGATCCTCGCCGACGAAGTAAACCGCGCCACGCCCAAGACCCAGTCGGCGCTGCTCGAGGCGATGGAGGAGCACCAGGTCACCGCGGAGGGCGAGACGCGCAAGCTGCCGACGCCCTTCTTTGTCATCGCCACGCAGAACCCCTCCGAGCAGGTCGGCACCTTCCCGCTGCCGGAATCGCAGCTCGACCGCTTCACCATGAGGATCGAGCTCGGCTATCCGGACCGCGAGGCCGAGCGGGCGCTGCTATCCGGCACCGATCGGCGCGACCTGCTGGCCACGCTGGACCCGTGCATGACGGCCGCGGAGCTGATGGAGCTTCAGGCGAGCGTGCAACGCGTATACGTGGCCGCGGCGCTCCTCGACTACGTGCAGGCGATCGTGGAACACACGCGCCGTTCGGCGGACTACGTGGCGGGCCTGTCGCCGCGCGCCGCGCTCGCCCTGGTGCACTCCGCGCGCGCCTGGGCCCTGCTCGAGGGCCGCGACAAGGTGCTGCCCGAGGACGTGCAGGCGGTGCTCGCTGGTGTCGCCGCGCACCGGCTGCGTCCGGCGCACGATTCGTCGCGGCGCGTCGACGTAGGCGCACAGCTCCTCGCGGCAGTTCCCATCCCGTAGCGGGTCCCGAGCGGGGCCGTTCCGACTCCGTAACAAAACCTTCGGTAGAATTCGCGCTTCCGCGCGCCGCGTACTGAAGCCGGTAACAGGCGCGAGCGGAAAATTCCATGCCGCCCGGTACGCGCTACTTTCTCGAGGTCAATCCCCGCATTCCCAAGCGCCTGGCTCGGCTCGGGGAACTGGCGCAAAACCTCTGGTACAGCTGGGACCGCCCGACGCGTGCGCTCTTCGCCAAGCTCAATCCGGCGCTCTGGGACGCCGTCGGGCACAGCCCGAAAGCGATGCTGAAGAGGATCGACGAGCAGCGTCTGATCGATGCCGCGACCGACCCGGCGTTCCTCGACAGCCTGACTCGCGTGCTGGGCGCCTTCGACGCGTACCACGCCGAGCCGCCGTTCCGG
Source organism: Burkholderiales bacterium (assembly GCA_045810245.1). Lineage (GTDB taxonomy): Bacteria > Pseudomonadota > Gammaproteobacteria > Burkholderiales > SG8-39 > SCGC-AG-212-J23. The sequence goes on from JBJMWH010000057.1 coordinate 1,809, forward strand.
CAGAACGCCGGCGGGCTGCAGCGCGAAGACCTGGTGGCGTATTTCTGCGCTGAATTCGGCATCCACGAAAGCCTGCCGATCTATTCCGGCGGCCTTGGCATCCTGGCCGGCGATCATTGCAAGGCGGCGAGCGATTTCCAGCTGCCGTTCGTGGCCGTTGGCCTCATGTACCGGCAGGGCTATTTTACCCAGACGATCGATGGCGACGGCCGCCAGCGCGCCGAGTACTACGACTCGGACTTCGAAGACCTGCCGATCGAAGCGGTGAAGCGAAAGGACGGTGCCGATCTCACGGTCGAGCTCGCGCTACCCGCGCGCAAGCTTCTGGTGAAGGTCTGGCAGGCGCGCATCGGCCACGTTTCGCTCTACCTGCTGGACACCGACCTGCCGGAGAACGCCGAGCGCGAGCGCGACATCGTGCACCGCCTCTACGGCGGCGACCGCACCACGCGTCTCGAGCAGGAGATCGTTCTCGGCGTGGGCGGCATGCGCGCGCTCGCGGCCCTCGGCTTCAAGCCCACCTTGTGGCACATCAACGAAGGCCACGCGGCGTTCCTTGTGCTCGAGCGCGTGCGCGCCCTCGTCGTCGAGGGCCTCGGCGTCGACGCCGCCATCGAGGTCGTAGCGTCCAACACGGTCTTCACCACGCATACGCCCGTGCCGGCAGGACACGACCAGTTCAGCGACGCCACCGTGGTGCCGTACCTGAAGAGCCTGTTCGCCGAGCTCGGCGCGCCGGACAAGGTCGCCGCGTTCGCCCGCCCGCCCGCGGGCGGCGACTTCAACATGACGGCGCTCGCGATCCGCGGCTCACGGCACCACAACGGCGTGTCGCGCATTCACGGCGGCGTGTCGCAGGACCTGCTCAAGGATTTCTGGCCGCAGGTCTCGCCCGAGGAAAACCCGGTGGGCTACATCACCAACGGCGTGCACGTGCCGACCTTCCTGGCGCCCGAATGGAGCGAGGTCCTCGACCGCTTCCTCGGCGTGGGTTGGATGCACCGCCTGGGCTATCCTGGCATCTGGGAAAAAATCCGCGACATCCCCGACCACATTTTCTGGAGCGTGCGCCAGGACATCAAGGCGCGGATGCTGCACATGGTGCGCCACCGCCTGATGATCCAGCACACGCGCAACCACGGCAGCGAATCGCACCTCGAGCGCCTGCTCCGCTGCGCCGATCCGGCGAAGCCGCACGTGCTCACGATCGGCTTCGGCAGGCGCTTCGCCACTTACAAGCGCGCCACGCTGCTCTTCAACGACATGGAGCGCCTTAAGCGCATCGTGTCCGATCGCGAGCGGCCGGTGCTGTTCCTGTTCTCCGGCAAGGCGCATCCCGCCGACGAGCCGGGCCAGGACCTCATCCGCGCCATCGCGCAGATGTCGCAGGCGCCGGACTTCGAGGGGCGGATCCTGTTCCTGGAAGGCTACGACCTGCATCTTGCGCGGCGCCTGGTGGCCGGCGTCGACGTATGGCTGAACAACCCGGTGCACCCGCTGGAAGCGTCGGGCACCTCCGGCATGAAGGCCGGGATGAACGGAGTGCTCAACCTTTCCATCCTCGACGGCTGGTGGGACGAGGGCTACGACGGCGACAACGGCTTCGCCATCAAGCCGGCTTCGCCCGAGCTGGAAGCGCACCGGCGCGACCGCGAGGAAGCGCGAACCCTCTACGAAATCCTGCAGGACCACGTCGTGCCGCTCTACTACCAGCGGCCGAACAGCGGCGCTAACATGGGCTACTCCCCGGAATGGATCCGCATCGCCAAGCGCGCGAT
>JBJMWH010000058.1:0-10083 GCA_045810245.1 Burkholderiales bacterium
GCCACCGGGACCCTGCGCCAGTAGTCGAACATGCTCCCCTGGTCGGGGAGCGAAGTACCGGGCCGCCAGTACACCCGCACCGCGCGGGCCGCCTTGATCGCGGCCCATTCGCTGCGGGCGACCACCGCGAGGAAGTCCTTCTTGCGCACGGTCTGGACGTAGCCGTGCACCTTGCGCGCCTCGGAGAGGTCGACCTCTTCGATGCGCGCTTCGTTCAGATCGGATCGGATGACACGTGCATGCAGCATCCCGGGCACGCGCACGTCGTGGATGTAGGTGAATTCGCCGGTGACCTTGCCGGGAATGTCGACCCGCCGGATCGATTTCCCGATCAGGCGGTAGTCGGCGCTCTTCTTGAGCGCGATCTTCGGATCCACCTCGACGTTGAGTCCGTCGCCGATCAGCTCGCCGTAGCGCAGCGCCTGCGCCGGATTGGACTTCACCCGAACGACGCCGTCGTCCACGGCTAGCTCGTCCACCGATACCGAGAGCCGCTGCGCGGCGCGCTCCACCAGCGCACGTCGGGCGCTCGCCGCGGCGCGGCGCAGCTCCGAGCCACCCTGGAAGATCGTCAGATTGGCCGCGGTGAGCCACTGGTCGGGCGTGGTCGCGGTGTCGCCCATCACCATCTCGACCCGCTCGAAGGCGACGTCGAGCTCCTCCGCCGCGAGCTGCGCCAGCGCGGTGCGGCTGCCGGTGCCGAGGTCGACCTTGCCGCAGTACACGGTGACCCGGTTTTCCGGGCTGATGGTCAGCCAGGAGTCGGCCGCCTCTTTCGCGACCGATTTCGGCGCGCGCAGCGTCTGCGCGCCGGCCGAGCCGAGCATGGAAAAGCCGACGACGAGCGCGCCGCTCGCCTTGAGGAATTCACGTCTATCGATATTCGTCATGGCGGCCTCGTTTCACGCCACCGCCGCGCGCTTGATCGCGGCGATGATGCGTTGATGGGTGCCGCAGCGGCACAGGTTGCCGGCCAGGGCCTCGCGGATCTCGGTTTCGCTCGGCGACTTGTTCGTCGCCAAGAGCGCCGCGGCCGCCATGATCATGCCGTTGATGCAATAGCCGCATTGCGCGGCCTGCTCGTCGATGAACGCACGTTGCAGCTTCGAGGGCTTCGCGCTCGTACCCAGGCCCTCGAGCGTCGTCACCGCAGCCTTGAGCTCCGCGATCGGAAGCAGACAGGAGCGCACCGCCTGGCCATCCAGATGCACGGTGCATGCCCCGCACTGCCCCAGCCCGCAGCCGAAGCGCGGGCCTTTCAGCGCGAGATTCTCGCGCAGCACGTAGAGCAGGGGCGTATCGGGTTCGACGTCGACCGTGCGGCTGCGGCCGTTGACCTTCAGCGTGTACTTCGCCATAGGAGCCTCCCGGTTGTTCTGGAGGCCATCCTACTCCGATGGCAGAGGAGGTAAAAATAAAAAGCCCGGCTTACGCCGGGCCAAGGACCGCTAAGGGGATTCGGGTGACTAGCGCTTGCAGCCGAACCGGGCGCGCACATCGGCCATGCCGTCGCTGTCGTCGTTGATGCTCGACGCGGCAGGCTCGTTGTCGCCGGTTTCCTGCGCAAGGGCCTTGCGATAGGACTCGAGGGACTGGGACAGCGCCGCGCAGGCGTCGGCGGTCTCGCCGACCTGGCTGCGGGCCGAGGCAACGCGCAGCGCGGTGGCGCTGGCGGCGCGATGGTCGCGTGCCGAGCTCGTCGGCGCCGCTTTCTCGATGAGATCCCTGCCGGTATCCGAGCCGGCGGCGGAGCTGAAGCCGAGCACGATGACGGCACCGAGTGCTGCGAAGCTTTTTCCGGACTTGCCCATGATCCCTCCCGAGTTTCGTTTAGCGGCTGATCGGTTCGAATCAGCCATCAATCACGGCGCCAGAGTACAGGCTGCCGGCGTTCTCGGGGGTAAGCCTTGGTGTGTGTCTTCTTGTGTCTTCTTATTGGAATTCGTGCGGAGCAGGGGCGGAGACGGGCCCCCGCGGAAAGGCGCTTACAGTTTCTTGCAGGGACTGTTCAGGAACGTCAAAACCTAGAGCGCCGACCGGCCGGCATAGCGGCGCTTCACGCACAGATAGTCCTTCCAGTAGCGCCAGGCGCGCTGCCCCATGATCATCTCTTCGTGGGGATGCCCGATGGGAAACTGGTTTTTCGGCACGTCGGCATCGGTCCACAGACCGCGGCGCTTTCTCTCCTCGCGCTGGTCGAGCAGCCAGTCGTTGTAGCTTTCGTACACGATGTGGCCCTCGGGGGCGTCCATGGTGGCTGCGCGCGTGCGGCCGTCGAGCTCGCGCCAGAGCCCGGCCTGCTCCTCGGTGATGGTCGCGGGCCGCACGTCGAGCTTGTAGCCGGCTTCCTCGAGCTCCTTGCCCGCCACCGCGGCGAAGATCTCCTGGTCGCGCAGGCTGAGCTGGCGCTTGTAGATCCCGATGTAGCGGTCGCTCGCCTCGTGGCCGAGCGGCTTGTGGTCCTTGGTGGCGCCCCGGTTTTTTGCCAGCTCGGTCTTGTGGAACTCGAGCATCTCGGTGGCGAACTTCTCGCCCAGGAAAGCGCACACGTCTTTCAGCACCGCGACCGGGTCCTTGACCAGGTCCTCGTAGCACAGGTCCATCCACTGGTCGGTCGCGAGCTTCTTGCGCCATGGGCGCACCGCGTTCTGACACAGCGCCCAGCTTTCGGCGGCGCAGAAGATGTTGGTCGGGCCGAAGGCCGAATCGATGTAGTCGGCGCTGGCGTCGCGGCCATCGCGCGTGATGAAGATGAACTGCGCGTTGGGGAAGTCCTCGAGGATCTCCTTCACGAAGAAGAGGTTGTGCGGAGTCTTCTCGCCCCAACGCGGCTTGTTGCCTGCGGCTCGCGCGTAACGCTCATGCATCGCACAGTAGATGCCGGCGAAGCTGCGCTCCTTGAGCTCGGCCAGGATCTCGTCGAGGATGGTCCGCGGGTTGACCTTCATTCCCCAGAACGGCGTCTTCAGCCCGAACACCATCTCTTCAGCGAGGGTGCGGAAGTTGGCGTCCTTCGCGAGGTCGCCGTACGTATAGAGGTAAGGCCTGAAGCGCGGGTAGTACCAGACCACCTCCGGCACCGCGACGCGCGGATGGCAGCCGAGCATCGCCATGACCAGGGTGGTTCCGGAGCGCTCGGCCCCGATCATGAAGACCGGCCTTTCCTTCAGCGTGATGGGCATCGTACTCTCGTCGAGCGCGCGTCGATCAGGGCTGCTTCACGTCCAGCTCCCCCAGCCAGGCGAGGAACTCGATGTAGGCCTGGCGCGGGGTCTCCTTGAAGCCGGCCGGCATGCCGATCTTCTTCAGGATGGCCTGGCCGCCGTCCGTGGAATCGAGGGCAAGGATCGCGGCGCGCACTCGCTCGATCTGCGCGGACGAAATCTTGGGCGAGGCGATCATCGGCATGTTGATCTGGTCGCGGCTTCTCGCGATCACGCGGCCGCCGTTCTTTTCCCAGCTGCGGCCGACGCCGGAGGCGGAGTTGACCACGCCGACGTCGAAGAAGCCGTTCTCGAGCGACCAGCCGATGGCCGCCTGGTCGCGCATCGAACGCACCGCTTCCTTTCCCATGTCGATCTTGTTGTCGCGCAGCATCGCGTTCGCGGCTCGCCACATGTTCGAGTACTGGTCCGGCGTCAGGATGGTCCTGCCCTTGACGTCGGCGATGGTCTTGATGGGCGAATTCTTCACCACGATGAACAGCGTCTGGTAGGGCTCCTTGGCCGAAACCACCGGCTGGTAGCCGAAGTCGCGCACGGCCTCGGCGGGCACGTCGTTCGGCCGCGCGAGAAGGAACGCGTACGCTTGGCTCTTCAGGTTTTCCTTCAGCCGGTCCCGGCCGCGCGCGTTCACGATGCTGACTTTCGTACGCAGCGCCTTTTCGACCACTTCGCCGAGCTCCTGGTAGCGGAACAGGATGTCGGCGGCATCTGCGTTGCCCGCGCCGCCCTCGTTGATGGCGAATACGAGGCTCGTGGGCGTTGCCGGCTGGGTCTGCGCGAACGCCGTGGCGCAGGCGGCGAGGGCCGGTGCGAGCACCAGCAGCAGCCAGCGGGCCAAGTTGCGTCGGAGGGCGAAGCTCATTCTTTCCCCTTTTGTGGGCGGCAAGCCGGCCCGGACGCAAAACAACACGGCCCACTGCAAGTGGGTTTCCTCCGTGCAGCCCGGCTGCCTTGGCGTGGTCGCTTTAGGCCCGTGGCTTTGCGTCCCGGACTTTCATCCGGTTTGCCCTGGTACGTTTGCAACAATTGCAAAAACAACTCTCACTAACATACTGGCGGGTCGAACTGAAATCCCATAAGCAGTTCTTCACGCCCCATTCATGAACCGGATGGCGAGATAAATCCTCATCCCGTGCTTGGCGGCAGGATGTAGAAGTCGAGCTTCAGCACCGCCACGGTGAGCCAGAAGTAGGCAATGGTGATCACGACCGAGATCACGCCGCCGATGATGCCGTAGACGAACATGCGCTGTAGGTTAGCGCCGTACCCTGCGACGATGCCCTGCGCGCCGGTGGCGGAGGCGGTGGCGTAGCTGAAGCTGAGCGATGCGCCGGCGATCCAGATGAACGCGACCGCGCCGTACTCGAGGCCGTTCCAGTGCGAGAACGCCTTGATGACCAGCGGCATCATCACGCCGGCGGTCGCGGTGTCGGAGGTGACCTGGGAAAGTCCGTTGGAGCCGATGGTGACGGCGCTGATGGCGGCGACGTCGCCCGCCGCGATGAAGGGCTGCAGCCACTGGGCGAACACCGCGCTCACGCCGGTGTCGTTCAGGATGGTGCCGAGCGCCACCGAGGCCGGCCAGATGAAGAGGATGGTAATCGGGAAGTGCTGCACCAGCGTCGGGATGGAGATGATGTTCTCGCCCTTTCGCGACCGCCCCGGCCAGAAGAAAAGGAGCGACGCGACGATGAAGAAGAGCGGCGAGAAATTGAGCCAGGCGAAATTGGGGCCCTTCACGTACGGCGCATAGAGGGGCTTCAGCATCGCCAGGCCGACCACCAGCACAAAGCCGATCGAGATGACCTTCTCCTCGTAGCTCATGGGGCCCATCTGCGCGAGCTCCCTGCGGTAGTAGTCCTTGCCTCCCTTGAACTCGCTGATTTCGGGGCGCATCAAGTAATACATCATGATCGACATTGCGGTCATCACGAGGAGCGACAGCGGCAGCATCCGGATCACCCAGTCGAAGAAGTACACCTCGTGCTTGAGGTACTTCTCGAAGAAGCTGAGTGTCACGACCGCCTGGCCGCCGCCGAGCGGCGTGGTCATCCCGCCAACCGCGGCGCCCCAGCTCACCGCAATCAGGATGTTGGAGGCCGCCGCGCTCTTGTAGCGCTGCTCGAAGCTCTCGTATCCGGCGTAGAGGAGCGCCGCGACGGCTACCGGCGCGAAGATCGCGCCGACGGGCGTGTTGGCGACGACGAAGCTCACCACGCCGCAGAGCCAGAACCAGGCCACGGTCTGCGCCTGGACGTTGCTGCCAACGAGGCTCAGGAAATGGAGCCCAATGCGCCGGGCGAACCCCCAGCGCGCCCAGGCCGCGGTCATCATCGACATGCCGATGATGAGGAGCATCTCCTTGTCCGCGTAAGCCGCCACCACCTTGTCGAGCGGCATGTACGGGTAGGCCGCCGCGACCAGCACCGGGACCAGGCAGGTCACCTTGATGTCGACCGGCACCGTGACCCACCAGTAGATCATCCAGAACAGGATGCCGAAGCCGACGCGCGCGTTCATCGGGCCGAGAAGTGGAAGCGCGAGCGACACAAAGAAGAGCGCCGGACCCGCCAGGATGTGGAGCCAGCGAAGCTGACGAGCGGAAAGTTCGAACTCGCCGGCCACTACGGTGCGGTCCGGGTCGTGTGCCATCGCCGACCTATGAGCCCCCATCGGACACCCCCTTGTTTTGTTCTCGTTCTGGTTCGTTATGCTGTGCGAAGATTCTTGACACAGGCGGGCGCCGCGTCAACGGAACTTCCGACGAATCGGGAGAAATCGGCGTGCGCGAGCGACTTGTCTCGCGCCGGGAACTAAAACGTTGGAGTTAGAACGCGCAGAATTTGTCTGCGCGTCCTTTCTTATCTGCGAGTACGCTTTTTCGCTTTTTTGGTTTTGGGTGCTTTCTTCTTCGGCGGGGCCTTCTTCATCTCCTGCTTTGAGGGCTGATACAGGCCCATCATGTTTTCCTCGGTGTCCTTGAACACCGCGATGGAGCCCATGCCGGGCGCGATCTCCTGCCGCGGCATGATGACGGTACCGCCGTTTGCGCTGACCTTGGAGAGGAAATCGTCGATCGACTTCACCGCCACGTAGTTCGCGAAGGGCTGGCCGGGCATGTTGCGCTTCATGAGGCCGCCGTTAATGCCGGCTTCGCCTTCTTTCCGGGTGGTGACGCCGTAGTACTCCGGGCCGCCTGCGGGAATGGGCATTTGCTTGATCTTCCAGCCGAACACGTTCTGGTAGAACGTCTGGGCGCGCGCCACGTCGTCGGCGGGAATTTCGAAGTGCACGATCGGGTTCGGCATGGTCTCCTTCCTCCGTCAGGTCATCTATTCCCAGAGGCCCGCCGGCATCGGCAGGCCCGCATAGTCCTTCGACGTCAGCGGCGCATCGGCCTGAATGCCGAAGCGCTCGAGCACCGAGATGATCTGGCGCGCGTGCTGTGCCGAGTGCCAGGTGCAGCGCTCGAGCAGGTGGTGAAGCGGCTGCAGGCCGTAATAGGTCTTGACGTTTCCGCGACAGGATTTGTCCGGCTGGGCATCCCACCACCGTTGAACGCGCGCGGTTACGCTGCGTCCATAGGCTCGAATATCCTCTTTGGTCTTAACTGCGGACGGCGGCGGAGCGTTGTAGACCGAAGTGAGGTCTTCGACGCCGTCCTCGACCGCCTGCAGGAATGAATCGGGCACCTGGTAGACGTGGTAGGCAAGGTCGCGGATGCTGCGGTCGCGCCCGGGCGTGGCGCGCTCGGCGAGGCGCTCGGCGGGGATCTGCATCACGTGGCGCTGCGCCGCTTCGAGCACCGTGAGCCACTTGTCGATGAGCTCGTCGGGCGAAAGGCGCCGGAACGACACGTCGCGGCCGAGAAAGCGCGAGACGTCGGCGAGCTCCTGGGCGAACACGTACTCGCTGCCGCGAGCCACCACGGGAACGGTGCGGACGCCAAAGGCGCGCAGGTCTTGCATCGCTTCGGGAGTCGCCGAGACGTTGACCGATTCATATTCGATGCCCAGTCCGGACAGGAACTCCTTGACCCGCACGCAGCTCGAGCATCCGGGGCGCCAATAGACTTTCAGGCGGTCAGTCGCCATCGACCGTTCTCCTCGCGAAGCGGAAATTCTACGCCGCGACCTGCATGAGTGTCTGCGCGTAGGCAGGCGCGGTGGGCTCGTGCATGAAGTAGACGAAGGTCTCGCTCCAGGCGCAGCCCGCAAGCTTGCGGGCCCATTGTTGCAGGTCTTCGTGGGTATAGGATTCGAGCCGCAGCCGCACATAACCCCAGGGCGCCGTCTCGATTAGCGGTGGAGGTGCGTTGTCCTCGCGCTCGGACAGGCACAGGGCGGCCCCGGCGGCGCGCAGCGCGGCGTAGACCTCGTCGTCGAACCAGCTCGGGTTGCGGAACTCGAACGCGGCGCGATGGTTTTCCGGAAGAAGGCGCAGGAAGGCGGCGAGCCGCGGCAGGTCCTTTTTCATCTGCGGCGGAAGCTGGAACAGAACCGGGCCGCGCTTCTCGCCCAGTGCGGCGAGCGTCCGGTAGAGGTAATCCACGGAATCGGCCGCGGTTTCGGCCTTGAGGCGGGCGATGTGCGTGATCCGGCGCGAGGCCTTGATCGAGAAGCGAAAGCCCTCGGGCGTGGCGCGGGCCCAGTTTTCCAGCATGGCGGTGGAGGGCATGCGGTAGAAGGTGTTGTTGATCTCGACGGTCGGCAGGCGCTCGGCGTACCAGGCGAGCATCGCGTCGGCCTTGAGGATCTCGGGATAGAACACGCCTTTCCACTCCTTGAAGGAGTAGCCGCTGGCCCCGGCCAGGAGCCTCTTAGAATTCGCCATGGCGAAGGAAAAGCTAACCGAATATTCGGCCAAGCGCAGCTTCCAGGCCACTCCCGAGCCGGCGCCGGCGGCCGGCGAGGCGCGCAAGGGGCCGCTCCTCTTCGTCATCCAGCAGCATTCCGCGCGCCGGATGCACTACGACTTCCGCCTCGAGTGCGACGGGGTGCTCAAGTCCTGGGCGGTGCCGAAAGGGCCCTGCCCCGACCCCGCCGAGAAACGCCTGGCGGTACAGACCGAGGACCATCCTCTCGCCTACGCCACCTTCGAGGGGGTCATCCCGCCCGGCCAATATGGGGCAGGCGAGGTCATCGTGTGGGACTGCGGCGTATATTCCCCCGACGAGGGCGGGCACTGGTTCCACGACCGCGCCGAAGCCGAGCGCCAGGTCCGGGAAGGGCTCGCCAAAGGCAAGCTCAGCCTCCTGCTGCGCGGCGAGAAGGTGAAGGGGTCCTACGCGCTGGTGCGCACCAAGGAGCACAAGAACTGGCTCCTCATCAAGCACAAGGACCGCTTCGCGGCCAAGGCCGACCTCGCCGTCCAGGACCGCTCGGTCCTGACCAATATTTCGGTCGAAGAAATGAAAGCGATGCCTGCGCATCGCCTGCCGCTCGAGCGCCTGGCGCCCACTGGGGACGCGCGCGCAATGCCCGCGAACCTCGCGCCGATGCAGGCCGAGCTCGGGGAGGCGGCATTCAATCATCCCGACTGGATGTGGGAGCCCAAGCTCGACGGCTACCGCGCGCTCGCTTTCATCGACGCCAAGGGGGTGCAGCTGCGCTCCCGGCGCGGCCTCGACCTCGCCAAGGATTTTCCGCGCCTGGTCGCCGAGCTCGGCAAGCAAGCAGTGAACACCATGGTGCTCGACGGCGAGATCGTGGCTTTCGACGCAAGCGGCAAACCGTCCTTCAACGCGCTGCAGAACCGTTCGCAGCAGACGGTTTTCTACTGCTTCGATCTGGTCAATTTCGAAGGCATCGACCTGCGCAAGCTCGCATACGGCGACCGGCGCCGCTACCTCGCACAGTGCCTGCTTCCGTCGCCGCTCGTGCACCTCGTGCACGCCGCCGACGACGGAGTGGCGCTCCACGATGCGGCGAGGGCGAGCGGCCTGGAAGGGGTGATCGGCAAGCGCAAGGACAGCCGCTACGAGTCGGGCAAGCGCTCGGGCGCCTGGCTCAAGGTGAAGGCCACGCAAAGCGCCGAGTTCGTGATTGGCGGCTACACCACCGGCAAGGGGGCGCGTGCTCCGCTCGGCGCGATCCTGGTCGGGTTTTGGGACGACGGGCGCCTCCGATACGCTTCACATGTCGGTTCGGGCTTTGACGACAAAACGATTTCATCGGTAGAGACCAAGCTGGCGGCGCTGCGTACGAGCGCATGCCCGTTCAGCGAGAAGCCGCCGCTCAACGCGCCGACTCAGTGGGTGAAGCCCACGCTCGTCGCGGAGGTGAAATTCCAGAGCTGGACCGACGACGGCAGCCTTCGGGCGCCGGTTTTCCTGCGCCTGCGGGATGACATCGAACCGCAGGAAGTGAAAAGAACGCCGCCCTCAAAACCGGCGACGCGCCAAGGTGGGTCGGATGAGATCAGCGAAATCCTTCAACAGCTCGAGACCGCAAAGAACGCCTTCACCCTGGTCGTCGGGCCGCACCAGATCCGGCTCACCCACCTCGAGCGCATGTACTGGCCCCCGGACGCGGCGCTGAAGCAGCCGGCCCTTACGAAGCGAGACCTGATCCGCTACTTCGCCGAGGTCTCGCCACACATCCTGCCGCATCTCGCGGACCGTCCCCTCACGATGATCCGCATGCCCGAGGGCATCCACGGCCAGCGCTTCTTTCAGAAGCACTGGGAGCAGGAGCGGCCGTCGTTCGTCGAGACGATGACGGTGTTCTCCGGCCACAAGGACGAGAGCCACGACTACCTGCTGTGCAACAACCTGCCGACACTGCTGTGGCTCGCGCAATCCGGAACACTCGAGTTCCACGTCTGGCACTCGCGCGCCAGGACCGGCACGGATGCCGGG
>JBJMWH010000059.1:0-7715 GCA_045810245.1 Burkholderiales bacterium
CGCAGCGACGAGGGCGAGCCGGTCTACGAGCGCATTGATCGGCCGATCGGCGCCCTTACCCAATCGCCTGGCGGATGCATCGCTGTTCAGCGCGACGAGCAGCGCCGCGCCCAGGTCGCGCGCGCGGGCGAGGTAGGTGACGTGGCCGCGATGGAGGATGTCGAACACGCCGTTGGTGAAGACCAGCGGCCGGGCGAGCTCACCGGTCCAGCGCGCGAGGTGCTCGGGCGAACGAATCTTGCCTTCGAAGGCGGGCGGCTTCACTTCGCAGGGCAGACCCCATCGCCGACCTTGCACAGGTCGAAGATCCGCACCACCTTCACCACGCCGCCGGTATTGCGGGCGACGTCGACCGCGTCGGCGGCTTCCTGCTCGGTGACGATGCCCATCAGGTACACCACCGCGGCCTCCGTCACCACCTTCACGTGGAGCGGGTTGACCTTGTTGCTGTCGAGAAGTCGCCCCTTCACCTTGGTGGTGATGTAGGAATCGTTCGCGCGCGCACCGAGCGACGAGGGCGCGCCCACCTGCAGCTCGTTGGTGATGTTGCGGACGTTGCCCGCGCCCTGCGCCAGCTTCTCGATCTCCGCACGCCTCGCTTCCTCCGGGACTTCGCCCGTCAGCAGCACAGAGCGGTTGAACGATGTGACGTTGACGTGCGTGTTTTCGCCGTAGCGCTCGCGCACGGAGCGGCCGATGCGCGTCTCGATGCTGTCGTCGTCGATCATCGTGCCGGAAGTGCGCCGGTCCTCGATGGTGCCGTACGCCACGGCCCCGCCGCCGATGATGGCGGCCGGGCAACCCCCGAGAAGCAGCACAGCGGCAAGGCAAAGCAGTATTGCGAGAAATTTCATGCGGAGCTCTGGGAAAGCTGGTAGTCGATGCCGTCGCACAGGCAGTGCAGCGCAAGCAGGTGCACCTCCTGGATGCGCGCCGTGCGCTTGTGCGGCACGCAGATGTGCACGTCATCGTGTGCGATCAGCGCGGCCATCTTGCCGCCGCCCGCGCCCGTGAGCGCCACGACGCGCACGCCGAGCTCGTGCGCCACCTCGATCGCCGCCACCACGTTGCGCGAGTTGCCGCTGGTCGAGATGGCGAGCAGCGCGTCGCCGCGGCGTCCGATGCCCCGCACCTGCTTGGAGAAAACCTCCTCGTAGGCATAGTCGTTCGCGATGGAGGTGAGCGTCGAGCTATCGGTGGTGAGCGCCACTGCGGCAAGCGGCGGGCGCTCGATCTCGAAGCGGTTGAGGAGCTCGGCGGCGAAATGCTGGGCATCGGCGGCGGAGCCGCCGTTGCCGCAGGCGAGCACCTTGCCGCCCCGCTTGAGGGTTTCGGCGAGGAGCGCGCCCGCCCGCGCGATCGGCTCGGTCAGCGAGCGCGCGGCGTCCAGCTTGAGCTGGGCGCTTTCGGCAAACTGCGCGCTCACGCGCGCGGCAAGTGCTTCGTTCACGGCGCCGGGATTCTACACCGTCACTCGACGAACACCTCGATCTCGATGCGCCGGGCCGGATTCGGGTGCGGAGCGAGGCGGCTGATGCGCGCCTGCAGCGGCGCGCCCCGGTCGAGGCCCCACGCGAGCGTGGCATTGTCGCGCTTGGGCACATAGCCGAGCTTGCGACCGCGCCAGGTGACGGCGATTGCGTTGGAATCGTGCGGGTTGTCGGGTTCGCGCTCGAGTCCGAGCGCATCACCCACGCGCAGCTCCGGCCAGACCTCCGCGGCGGCGTGGTAACGAAAGCCCGCGAGCGGCGCACTGTGGACGAGCAGTCGTATGCCGCCAGCAGCGTCCTGCGCCAGAGCGCTGGCGCCGACGGCGATCGAGAGCACTAACAGCGCGCATCTACTCGCCGAAGGCATTGCGGATCCACTTGATGTCCCCGGCGGGGCCGTCGACCAGGAAGACGTCGAAGCGGCAATGCGCCTGTGGCCTGCGCGAGAGGTAAAGCCGCGCCGCGGCGATGAGCCGGCCGCGCTTTGCCGCGGTTACGCTCTCCCCGGCGCCGCCGTAGGCGAACGCGCGCCTCATGCGCACCTCCGCAAACACGAGCACGCCACGCTCCTCGGCGATGAGGTCGATTTCACCGAGCCGGCAGCGCCAGTTGCGCTCGACCAGGACCAGTCCCGAGCCCCGCATCAGCTCGGCACACTGGTCTTCCGCTCGCGCACCCGCGCGGTTCATGGCACGCTTAACGGCACGCTCACCCGATGGTTTACTCCCAATGTCCGGGATCCTCTTCGTCGTAGCCACGCCGATCGGCAACCTCGCCGACGCGAGCGCGCGCTCGCTCGAGGTCCTGCGCGGCGCCGACCTCGTGGCATGCGAAGACACGCGCACCACGCGCACCTTGCTCGCGCGCTACGGCATCGAGACACCGACCGTCGCACTGCACCAGCACAACGAGCGCGCTGCCTCGGGCAAGCTGCTGAATCTGCTCAAGGAAGGAAAGAACCTGGCACTGGTGAGCGACGCCGGCACGCCGGCGCTGTCCGACCCGGGCGCGCTGCTGGTCGAGGCAGCGCATCGCGCCGGCATCAAGGTGAGCCCGGTGCCCGGCCCGAGCGCGGCGGCCGCCGCTTTTTCCGCGGCCGGCTTCGCCGCGGAGCGCTATCTTTTCGCCGGGTTCCTCCCCGCGACCAAAGCGGCGCGGGTGAAGGCGTTGGCCGCGCTCGACGCGGACTGCCCGCTCATTCTCTACGAGGCGCCGCACCGCGTCCTTGAGACGGTGCAAGACCTCGTCGAGCGCTTCGGCGCGGAGCGCGAGCTCGTCATCGCGCGCGAGCTCACCAAGAAGTTCGAGGAGGTCGCGAGGATGAAGCTCGCCGATGCACCCGGCTGGCTGCTCGCCAACCCTGACCGCATCCAGGGGGAATTCGCGCTCGTCCTCGCGCCGGGCAAATTGAGGCCACCCACGGAAATGGATGCCGAGCGCACGCTGCAGGCGCTGCTCGAGGTCATGGCGCCGAGCGAGGCGGCGAAGATCGCGGCGCGAATCACGGGCCTTCCCAGGCGTCTGCTCTACCAGAAGGCGCTCCAGCGAGCGAAGTAAAATCGACGGGATGGATCGGCTCACACTGAGGCGCCCGGACGATTGGCACCTGCACCTGCGCGATGGGCCGGCGATGGCGTCGGTTCTGGCCGATGCCGCGCGCCAGTTCGCGCGTGCCATCGTCATGCCGAATCTGAAGCCGCCGGTGCGCACCACGTACGAAGCGCTCGATTACCGCGAGCGGATCCTCGCGGCGCTGCCCGAAGGGGCGGCATTCGAACCCCTGATGACGCTCTATCTCACCGACGACACCCCGCCGGAAGAGATCGCGCGCGCCAGGCTTTCGGGCCGGGTGCACGGGGTGAAGCTCTATCCCGCGGGCGCCACCACGCACTCGGATGCCGGAGTCACGCGGCTGTCGCGCTGTTTTCGCGCACTCGAGAAGATGGAGGAGCTGGGGCTGCCGCTGCTCATCCACGGCGAATCGACCGATCCGGCCATCGATGTGTTCGACCGCGAGAAGGCCTTCATCGAGGAAGTGCTCGGCCCCACGGTCGAGCGCTTCGCGAGCCTGAAGGTCGTGCTCGAGCACGTCACCACCCGCGAAGCGGTGCAGTATGTGGAAGTCACCGGGCCCAACGTGGCCGCCACGATCACGGCGCATCATCTGCTCATGAACCGCAATGCCCTCTTCATGGGCGGCATCCGGCCGCATCACTATTGCCTGCCGGTGCTCAAGCGGGAGGCGCATCGCGAGGCGCTGGTCGAGGCTGCGACGTCCGGCAACCCGAAGTTTTTCCTCGGCACGGACAGCGCGCCGCATCCGCGCGGCGACAAGGAGGCGGCCTGCGGCTGCGCCGGGGTCTACACCGGCCACGCGGCGCTCGAGCTCTACGCGATCGCCTTCGAGGAAGCCGGCGCGCTCGAGCGCCTGGAAGGGTTCGCGAGCGAATTCGGCGCGAGGTTCTACGGGCTGCCGCCGAACGAAGGCACCGTCACGCTCGCGCGCAAGGACTGGACCGTGCCGCAGCGGCTGCGATTCGGCGACGCCGATTTGATTCCGCTGCGCGCCGGCGAGACCCTTTCCTGGAAGCTCGCCTAGCCCACCCGATCTTCGATGCGGTTCGGCCCTGGCTCGAGCGCCTCGGCGAGGACCGCTCGCTCGAGCGCCTCAACGCTCTGTCCGAGGAGCGCAATCTCCGGACCGCGAGCGGCCGCCCGGTGCGGTTCGTGCCGCCCGGACCCGCCGACCCGTACTACGAGGTCCACCTGTTCGAGACCGGCCAGGTGCAGTCGCGCGCCGGCAACCTGCACGATCTCTTCAATGCGCTCGCCTGGCTCGCCTTTCCGAGGACGAAAGCGCTGCTCAACGCGCTGCATGCCGCCGACATCCCGAGGGAGGGCGGCCGGCGTGGCCGGCGGCGCGATCTGCTGACGCTGCTCGACGAAGGCGGCGCGATCGTCCAGTGCGACGACGAGGAGCTGATCGCGTTGGTGCGCGAGTTTCGCTGGAAGGAGCTTTTCTGGGAGGAGCGCGGGCGCCTGCAGAGCCGCATGCGGTTTAGGGTGCTCGGCCACGCGACGCTCGAACAGGGGCTCAAGCCCTGGTCCGGCATCGCGTGCAAGGCGATCTTCGTCCCGTTCACTACGGACACGGACGCTGCGGCGCACGCCTGGCTTGCCGGGCTCCCGGCCGATGCCACCCCCGCCGCGCTCGCGCCGCTTCCGGTATTCGGCTACCCCGGCTGGCTGCCCGCGAGCGAGCGCGCCGAGTTCTACGACGACACGCGCTACTTTCGGCCGTTCAAGGGAAAAAAAGTGTTCGCGCAACGGTAAAATTGCCGTGGGAGTCGGCCAGGCAGCCGCTGGGCCGTAACGCCGAAGGTCAAGCCTTCGGGGCACAGAGGAAAGTCCGGGCTCCGCAGAGCGGGATGCAGGGTAACGCCCTGGCACGGCGACGTGACGAAGAGGGCCACAGAGACGAGTCCCCGGCCGGCAGTACGCGTGCGCAAGCCCGCGAAGGCAGGGGGGTGAAACGCGGCAACCTCCATCCGGAGCAACACCAAATAGGCAAGCGCAGTGTGTAGAAAATCACACACTACAGGCCGGCTCGGCCGAAGCTTGCGGGTAGGTGGCTAGAGCCGTGACGCAAGTCACGGCCCAGAGGAATGGCTGCCAGCGCGGCAGGGGCGACTCGGCCGCGCGCACAGAACCCGGCTTACCGGCCGGCTCCCATTGGTACTGCGCTCCCATTGCCACCCTCTTCGCCGGCAGATAATCTCGCGGACCATGCACGACAGGCTCAACCGGAACGACGTCACCAATCGCGTGAACGTGGAGGATCCGCAGCGCGTGCGCGACGCGGTCGTCGCGCTGTTCGCAGCGCGCTATCCGGGAAGCGATTTCATCGCCCTGGCGCGCGCATTCGACGACCTCCAGGCGTTGTTCGAGGGGCGCTTTCCCGGTTACCTCGCCTGCGACACCCTCTATCACGACGTGCGCCATACGCTCGACATGACGCTCGCCATGGCGAGGCTCATCGACGGCCACGAGCGCGTGTGCGCGCCGAGCGAGCGGCTCGGTCCGCGCCGCGCCGCGCTCGGCGTCCTGGTCGCGATGCTGCACGACACCGGCTATCTGAGGCGCGCGAGCGAGAGCCACGTCGCCAACGGGGCCGTGTTCACCAAGGTGCATGTCAGCCGCAGCGCCGAGTTCGCCGCCGCGTACCTGCCGCAGATCGGCTTCGGCGCCGAGGCCGGGCTCGCGGCGCGGCTGGTGCATTTCACCGGCTACGAAATGGATCTCGACGAGATTCAGGTGGCCGGGCCGCACGAGCGCATGCTCGGATGGATGGTCGGGACCGCCGACCTCATCGGACAGATGTCCGACCGGATGTACCTGGAGAAATGCCGCGATTTTCTCTATGCCGAGTTCGTCTGGGCCAACATCGCGCGCGAGCGGTCCGACGACGGCCGCGAGCTGGTGCGCTACGCCTCGGCGGCGGATCTCATGGTGAAGACGCCCGGCTTTTACGAGCACGTCGCGCGCGCCCGCATCGAGAAGAAGCTCGGCGGGGCAGACCGCTTCGCGGAGGCCCATTTCGACGGCCCGAACCCGTACCAGTCGGAGATCGAGCGCAACATCGCCTTCCTGAGGCAGCTCGTCGAGGCGGCCGAGCTCGGGCGCCTGCGCCGGCTGTGCTACTCGCTTTCGACTAAGCCAGCTTCGCGACCAGCCAGCGCGCTGTCCGCATAAGGCGCGCGTCGAAGCCTCTGCGCCCGACAAGCTGCACGCCGAGCGGCAGGCCGTTCGCGCCCTGCATCAGAGGCAGCGACATCGCGGGCATTCCAAGCAGCGTCCAAAGCGAGCAGAACGACGGATCGCCGGTCGAGCCCAGGCCTTTGGGCGCGGTGCCGAGCGCCGCCGGCGTCAGGATCGCGTCGTAGCGCTCCATGAAGAGCTCGTCGAAGCTGTCCGCCACGGGCGCAATCGAGCGCACGGCCCGCTGATACTCGAGCGCTCGCAGCTCGCGCCCGCGCTCCATGAGCGAGCGCAGCTCGCCCGAGAGCTTGTCCTTCCCCATGCGCCACTCCCGCTCGAGATTGGCGGCCATCTCGCCTTCCATGACGGTCTTGTGCCAGTCCCAGGCCTCGCTCGCCGAAGGAAACAGCTCGACCTCCTCGACCCGGTCGCCGAGCGCCTCCACCAGCTCTGCGAAAGCCTCTTTCGTGTCCGGATTCGCGCGCTCCCAGTGCGGTGTCTTGATGAAAGCGAGGACCGGCGGGATCGGCGGGTCCTCGGCGGCGAGCTGCCGAAAGGGAATGCGCGCCCGCGGCCGCGTGTCGGGGTCGCCCTCGTCATGTCCCTGCAGGACCTCGGCCAGCAGAGCGAGATCTTCTACATTTCTCGAAAAAAAACCCACGTGATCCAGCGTGCGTGAAAGCTGCAGCACACCCGTGCGCGGGATCAGGCCATGCGTAGGCTTGAAGCCATAGACGCCGCAGAACGCGGCGGGCCGGATCACCGAGCCGTTGGTCTGGCTGCCGAGCGCGAGCGGCACCATGCCGGCGGCCACGGCCGCGGCCGAGCCGCTCGAGGAGCCGCCCGGCGTATGCTCGGGATCGTGCGGGTTGCGCGTCTTCCCGGGCGAGAAATACGCGCACTCGGTGGTGACGGTCTTGCCGAGAATCACCGCGCCCGCCGCCCGCAGCATCGTCACCGCCGCGGCGTCGTGGCGTGGCGTGCGGCCCCGGTGCAGCAGCGTGCCGTTTTCGGTCGGCATGTCGGCCGTGTCGAAGATGTCCTTCACGCCCACCGGTACGCCGTGCAAGGGCCCGATGGGCTTGCCCGAGCGCTTGCGCTCGTCGGCGGCGCGCGCCTGCGCCAGCGCGTGCTCCTCGTCGAGAAAGGCCCAGGCTTGCACCTTCGGCTCGAGCGCTCGGATGCGCTCGAGGCAGGCCTGGACCAGCTCTTCCGAAGTCAGCCTGCCTTCAGCGATTTCGCGCGCGGCCTGCGCCGCGGATAGCATCATCGAGCGTCTATCTTGCGTAGAAGACGCTCGGCGCCCACAAGCCGATCTGCGGGAACAGGTAGAGCAGGATGATGGCGAGGACCTGGATCCCCATGAACGGCATCATCCCGAGGAAGATCGCATTCAATGTCACGTGCGGTGGAGAGACGCCCTTCAAATAGAAGGCCGCCATCGCCACCGGTGGACTCAAGAAGGCC
>JBJMWH010000060.1:0-4095 GCA_045810245.1 Burkholderiales bacterium
TCGCCGCGATCATGTCCGGAAAGTTCGCCCTGATCGCGGCGCTCTCGCGCGCCTTCGGCGCCACGCCCGGAACCGCGCTCAGGGTCGGCCTCGCGCTCGCGCAGGCCGGCGAGTTCGGTTTCGTGCTGCTCTCGCTCACCAGCGCCGCCGGCTTCGTCCCCGAGCGCTTCCTCCAGATCCTGCTCGCGGCGATGATCCTGTCGATGCTCGCGACGCCTTTCCTCATCCAGGCGAGCGACCGCATCGTGATGCGGCTGTCGCGCTCCGAATGGATGCGGCGCTCCCTCGAGCTGCACCGCGTGGCGGTGGAGTCGATCGAAGCCGAGCGCCACGTCATCATCCTCGGCTATGGCCGCAACGGGCAGCGCCTCGCGCGCCTGCTCGCGGCGGAAGGCGTGCGCTACGTCGCCCTTGACCTCGACCCGGAGCGGGTGCGCGAGGCCGCCGCCGCCGGCGACACGGTGGTGTTTGCCGATAGCGCGAGGCGCGAGGCGCTCATCGCCGCCGGCATCGCGCGCGCCGCCGCGGTGGTGATCACCTTCGCCGACGCGAATGCGGCGGTGCGCGTGCTCGCGCACGTGCACGAGCTCAACGCGCGCGTTCCGGTCGTGGTGCGGGCTCGCGATGAGGCCGACATCGAGCGCTTGGGCACGGCGGGCGCCTCCGAAGTCGTGCCCGAGGCGTTCGAGTCGGGCGTGATGCTCGCTTCGCATACCCTGGTCTGGCTCGGCATGCCGCTCAGCCGCGTGATGCGCCGCGTGGCCCAGGTGCGCGAGGAGCACTACGAGCTGCTGCGCGGGCTGTTTCGCGGCGAAAGCGATGAGCCGGGCGCGGAGGCCGCGCCTGCACGGCTGCATTCGGTCACCCTCGATGCCCAGGCCCACGCCGTGGGGCGCCCGCTCGCCGAGCTGCGCCTCAAAGACGTGCAGGTGCGGGCGGTGCGCCGCCGCGACGTGCGGATGAACCTCTCTGCATCCGACGCCGGCCCGCTGCAGCCCGGCGACGTGGTCGTACTGCTCGGCCAGCCTGATGCGCTTGCCGCGGCAGAGGACCAGCTGCTGCGCGGCTAGGCGAAAAAAAAGCCGGCGCGAGGCCGGCTTTTCTCGAGAACCTTGACGCTACATCTGGCGGCAGACCACGAAGGTGGTAACGCCGTCCTCGACGTAGGCACTCGCCTGTTGGCCAGCCGGAATCGCCGGATTGCCGGCGCCGGCCAGAGCACGGATGCTGCCCGATTGACCGTTGCCGTCGTCCATCTGCGCATCGATCGAGATGGCGATCTTGTCAGGCAGGTTGGCGGTGCAAAGGATCAGACTATTGAAGTGCTGGGTATTGGGAGGATTGGCCACGCCCAAGACACCGACCGCCCCACCGACTCCGTCGCCCGTCTGTACGCCCGACCTGCCCGACACGGCGTTAAAGGGCTGTTCATTGCCGGCGCCCGAAATAAAGCCGGCGCGACGCAGGTGGTCCCAGAAAAGGCGCGATTCGTCGGTCGCGGTAGCCGAGTTGTAGGTCCCTTCAATGATGCCATTTCCGGTAGTCGGTGTCGGACCCGGCAGTAGCGGCGGCGCTGTCCAGCGGGTGCTGGCGTTCCGGTCGTCGCCCGGCAGGGCGCGGTAGCGGTCCTGGTAGCCGTACATCGCGGCCGAGACGCCCGTCATGTCGGCGATGACGTTCTTGATCTTTGCCTGCGTGATCATTTCCTGGCCTTTCAGGATGCCGCCGAGCAGCAGGCCGATGATCACGAGCACGATGGCGATTTCCACCAGCGTGAAGCCTGTTTGTGACTTTTTCATAGCGGTCCCCTTCTTTGCCCAGTTCCCTGGGCCATAGTTGTGCCCGCTATGACGCAATAGTTGTGCCGGGGATCGAGGATAAAGAACTCAATGAAATCAATGCCGACGAATAACGCCAGCGTCGGCGATCCAACGACTCTGTCGGGATTCCAACACATCAGCGCCGGCGGGCCTGCCGCGCGGCAAGCTCGAGCAGCCGTTCTTTGAGAAAGCGAATTTCCGCCGGATCGTGGATCCGGCCGCTTTCGAGCAGGCTGATGATCATGGTGCGGGCGGCGTCGAGCTCGTTCATGTCCTCGAGGATGAAGATCTGCATTTGCTTCGCCCACGATGGGACGCTCGGGTCGGTGGCGTAGCGCTCGACTGCCTGCGCGTAGCGCAGTGCAAGCGGCAGATCGTGGAGGCGGTGCTTCGCCAGGAGCGCGCCGTGCGCGAGCCACGGCCAGCGCCGGTTCGGGTCGTCGAGAAACGCACGGTACACGTACTCGAGCATCTGCCGGCTGCGCGAGGGATCGGGATTTTCCGCATAGATCCGTGCGGCTGAAAAAAGCGGGTAGTCGCTCCGGGGATCGAGGGCAAGGATGGCCTCGAGCCACCCGATCAGACGACTGTAGTCGAGCTTCTGGTAAGGGATGCGGCTGTTCGCGCGATAGTCGAAGGCCTGCAGGTACAGCATCGCGAGGCGCGCAGCCGCCGGCTCTTCAGCGAAGCTCGCGAGGCGCAGAGCCTCCGCGCGCGGCGGCGGTGGCAGGTCGGCGCTTACGCGAAGCGCCGGGCTCGAAAGCCGCGACGCGATCTGCAGGCCGAGGGCGAGCGCAAGCAGGACGCAGATCCAGGATGGGACCGCGGAAAGCGGACGCAGCTCCGCGCTCATGCGCTGCGGCGATGGAAGTCGAACAGGCCCGCGGCGATGAGCAGCAGCCCGTAGACCGCGAGGGCGCCGAGGGCCGCGGCGTATGCGCCCGCAGCCGGCGTGCCGTAGAGCAGCCACTCGGTGCGGGTCACGTTGTCGAGCCGCGGGAAAAGCAGCGCGACGGCATCCACGGCCCAGCGCGCGAAGCGATCCGCGGTCGACGCGTCGCGGTGCGGACCGGTGGCGATGGCCTGGATGCTCGCCATGGTCCGGGCGAGGAGGTAGAACCCGGCGCTCGCGGCGATGGCGGGGAGGAGCTGCCCGAGGGACATGGCGAAGAAGAGCGCTGCGGCGGCCATCAGCGCAGCTTCGAAGGCGAGTGAAATGCCCCAGAGCGCGACCGCCGCCGGGGAAGCCCAGAAAAGCAGCGGCAGCGCGAAGAAGAACGCGAGCAGCAAGCCGCACAGGGCGAAGCCGAGAAACCGGCCGGTGTATTGGGCCGAGCGCGTGAGCGGCAGCGAGAGCATCAGCTCCAGCCCCTTGTCGTTGATCTCGCGCAGCACGCTCGCGGCGACGTGCGCCGCGACGAGGAATACCGCGCATGCGCGCAGCATCGCGGCGACGATCGCCGCCTGCAGGCTGCGGCTTTCGGTGAGCGCCACTTGCGACAGGAACGCGGCGAGGCCGAGGCTGAGCGCAACCGCGGTGAGCGCGAGCCAGGGCAGCGCGCCGCGCCGCGCTTCGAGCAGCACGAGGCGGACGAGATTGGCGGAGGGCATGGTTTCGTTTGTAGACTAGCCGCCGCGTATTCCTCATGCAACCCGAGAGCCTTCCCGCACCGTACTTCGGCCGGCTCGCAGCCGCGGCCTGGGATTTCACGCGCCGCTATTGGCGCCTCGTCGTCGTCGCCATGCTCGCGCTCCTGCACGTGGCGGTGTTCCGCGGCGTCGCCGACCCGTGGGCGCGCGCGCTGCTGCTCGCCCACTTCGGGGTCGTGCTGCTATGGCAGCCGTTCTTGCGAGCCGAGCAGCGCGTCTCGCCGCTGCAGGGCTTGATCCTCGCCCTGGTGGCGTTCACGGTGATGCTGCAGCTCGACTGGTGGCTGCTCGCCTTCTGGGTGGTGGTGCTGGCCGGACTGGTGGGCGGAAAGGTCTACCAGCAGCACGCCCGGTGGCAGCGCCGTTGCTACCTGCTCGTGTTGCTGTACCTCCTCGCCCTGCTCGCGATCGTGATCCTGCCTGAGATCGCTCCGCGCCGCGAGATCGTCCCGGAGGTGCACACCGCGGCCGAGTTCGGGCTGCCGCTCATCTTCGTCCTCATCGCGCTGATTCCCGCCGAGCCCGACCCGCCCGAACAGGCGCAGATGATCGACTTCTTCTACAGCGTGTTTCTGATGCTGCTCCTCGGCGTGGTGATCCTCGGAAGCTTCGCCCTGATGACCGT
>JBJMWH010000061.1:0-4203 GCA_045810245.1 Burkholderiales bacterium
CAGCTTTATCTCATCGCTGGTCGAGGCCGCCTGCGCGGCGATGTCGCGCGTCTCGATGTCGCGATAGAAGAGAAGCGCCAGCGCCCCGACCACGAGCAGCCCGGCCACGATGGCGATGCTGCGCATCGGCCAATCGTCCCACGAAACCGCCCCTCGCCCAAGTCAGTCGGCGCGCGTGCGGCCGCCCCCATAGAGCTTGACGACGCGATACAGGTATTCGTGCCCTTCGTAGAGCGAGCGCACGCGGATGCGCTCGTTCAGGCCGTGGATGCCGCCGCCGTCCGGGTCGCGGAACATGCCGTTCAGGCCGTAGGTCGGGATGCCGGCGTTGTTGGTGAAGCGCCCGTCGGTCGCTCCGCTGCTCATCGTCGGCACGAGCGGCACGCCGGGCCACAGCTCGGTGCTGACCTTCTCGGCCGGGCCGAGGATCTCGCGCGTGAGCGGCGGCGGCGGGGAGAGGACTGCCTGGTGCGTGGGCGTCAGCTTGATCTTGTCATCGGCCAGCACCCGCGCCAGCGTGCGGGTCACTTCATCGACCGGCTCGCCCGGGAGAATGCGGCAGTTCACTATCGCCCGCGCGCGTTGCGGCAGCGCGTTTGTGGCGTGGCCCGCGTCCACCATCGTCGCGACGCAGGTCGTGCGCACCGTCGCGTTGTTGAATGCGCTGGAGGAGGAGAGCCGCGCGATCGCCTGCGGCTCGGGCGGGTTGCGCAGGATCGCGGCCATGTCGGCGGCCATCGGGCCTTTCTCAATCTTCGACATGCGCTCGAAGTACAGGCGCGTGGTGCCGGTGAGCTTGAACGGGAAGTCGAACGCGCCGAGGCGCGCCAGGCCGCCCGCGAGATGATAGATGGCGTTGTCCTTCATCGGCAGCGAGCTGTGCCCGCCGGGATTGGTGACCTCGAGCTGGTAGGTCTGGAACACCTTCTCGCCGGCCTGGATGCCCATGCGCACATAGCCGCCCTTGTCGTCGAGCAATCCGCTGGCGCCTTCGTTCAGGGCGAACTCGGCGTCGATCAGGTTGCGGTGATTCTTCAGCAGGTACTCGATACCGCTGTACTTGGAGGGAATAAGCTCTTCGTCGCAGGTCGCGGCAAGGATCAGGTCGCGCTCGGGCCGGTAGCCCTCGCGCTGGTAGCGGATCAGGTTGGCGACGAACACGGCGACCATCGACTTGTCGTCCGACGCGCCGCGCCCGTAGAAGTAGCCGTTCTCCTCCACCAGCTTGAACGGATCGCGCTCCCAGTCCTCGCGCTTCGCCTCGACCACGTCGAGATGGCCGAGCAGCATGATCGGCTTCTTTGCTCCGGTCCCGCGGTAGCGCGCGACGAGGTTTCCTTTCTTCGGGGCGCCCGGCGGCACGATCAGCTGCAGGTCCGAGTCCGGGATTCCGCCCGCCTTGAGCCGCGCCTTCAGCGCCTCGGCGGCATGGGTGCAGCTCCCCACCGAGTCCGTGGTGTTGATCTCGACCAGCTCCTTGTAGATGTCGCGCAGCTCGCGCTGCTCGGGGGTTTGCGCAACAGCAGGGGCGACGATGACGGCGAGCAGGTGGATGAGAAATTTCATGCGTTCTCCTTCACGAGGCGCAACAGTAGGGCAAAAGAATCCGCTTCAAGGAGTCTCGTGCGTCGCCGCGGTGAGTGCAAGCAGAGCGAAGGAAACGAGCCAATGCTCGCCGGCGTAGTCGCCGCCGACGACATGCGGCATTCCCGCCCCCAGGTGCTCCTGAGCCAGGTTTTCGAAACCCAGAAGCGCGAAGCACCACGCCCGAGAGAGGCACAGGCCGTCGAGGTGGCTCTGCTTCGCATCGGCATGATCGATGACCGTCGGAGGTTCGCAGAGCGGCCCCAGGTCGGCCGGCAGGAACGAATTCAGCCATTGGCCGAACTCCTGGTCGGGGAGGACGCGTTTCATCAGCAGAGCTTCGACGAGCGCGGGAGAAAGAAAGTCGTCTCCCGAGGGCTCGTAGGCGACCGGATAGTCGCGATCGTGGAGATACCAGCGCCGGGCGGCCGCTTCGATGGCCGCCGCAAGATCGCGTCTTCCCGCCGTCCGGGCGTAGTCGAGCGCCAGGATGGCGGCGAAGGCGGTGTTGCCGTGGGTCCCCGCGCGCACCGGGTAGGCGGATCCTTCGAAGAAGCGAATGAAGCGCTCGGCAAGCTCGGTGGCAAGGGGAGCGACTGCCGTGTGCCGGCGCTGCAGCCGGAGGAGCTCGGCCTGCAGTTCTAGCAGCCAGGCCCAGCCATAGGGACGCTCGAACGTTAGCCCACCTGGACCATTGAAGAATGCGAGCTCCCGGGCGATGTTAGGGCCAGTGAGATGGCGGTCAAGCCGGGCCTCGATCGCGGCGCGCTCCGGGATATTGGGATGCATGCGCAGGATCCGCGCGAGCACCCAGTGCATGTGCACCGCCGAATGCCAGTCGTAGCTGCCGTAGAACGCCGGGTGCAGGACGCCCGGGCGCCATTCCGCATCCGGACCGGCCAGGAGCTGGTCGAGGCGGCGCGGGTAGGCGCGAGCGACGTTGTCGAGCGCGACGCGCGCGAATGCCGAAGGTAAATATTCGATCGGCATCGGTCGAGTCTAGGTCAAAACGCTAGAATCGGCACGGATTCAACTGGATGGCGCTAGAAATCATCATTCTCGCCGCGGGTCAGGGCAAGCGCATGCGCTCGAAGCTGCCCAAGATCCTGCACCCGCTCGCCGGGCGGCCGCTGCTTGCCCACGTGCTCGACACGGCGCGCGCATTGGCGCCCCGCAAGGTCGTCGTGGTCCATGGCAATGGGGCCGAGCAGGTGCGTGCCGCCTTCGCCGACGCGCAGGTCGAATGGGCCTTGCAAGCCGAGCAGCTCGGTACCGGCCACGCGGTGCAACAGGCGCTACCGGCCATTTCGCCGGACGCCGAGGTGCTCATCTTGTACGCCGACGTGCCGCTGGTCCGCCCAGCCACGCTCAAACGGCTGCTCGATGCTGGGCGCGATGGCCTGGCCGTCATGACGGCCGAACTTGGCGACCCCGCGGGCTACGGCCGCATCGTGCGCGAGGCTTCGGGCGACGTGGCGCGCATTGTCGAGCAGGGCGATGCATCGGCCGCCGAGCTCGCCTTGAGGGAGATCAATGCCGGCTTCATGGCGATGAACGCGCGCAGGCTTTCGAGCTGGCTCGGCAGGCTCACCAACCGCAACGCGCAGAAGGAGTACTACCTTACCGACGTCGTGGGCCTCGCGGTCGGCGACGGCATGCGCGTGCGCGGCGTCAAGGTCGAGGACGCCTGGGAAGTAGCGGGCGTCAATTCCAAGCGCGAGCTGGCCGCGATCGAAAGACAGTATCAGCTGAGGGAGGCCGCACGCCTGTTGAACGAAGCGGTCAGCCTGGCCGACCCCGCGCGCATCGACGTACGCGGCGAGCTTTCCTGCGGCACCGATGTCGCGATCGACGTGAACTGCGTATTCGAGGGCAAGGTCACGCTCGCCGACGGCGTGCGCATCGGCCCCCATTGCCTGCTGCGCAATGTGCGCATTGGGCCCGGGACCGAGATCCTCGCCTTCTCGCACCTCGAAGACTCCGAGATCGGCGCGCGCTGCCGCCTCGGGCCCTACGCGCGCCTGCGCCCGGGCAACAGCCTCGGCGACGAGGTGCACATCGGCAACTTCGTCGAGGTGAAGGCCAGCCGCATCGGCAAAGGCTCGAAGGCGAACCATCTCAGCTACATAGGCGATACCGACGTCGGAGCCAAGGTGAACGTCGGCGCGGGCACGATTACGTGCAACTACGACGGCGCCACCAAGAGCCGCACCATCATCGAGGACGACTGCTTCATCGGCTCCGACGCCACGCTGGTCGCCCCGGTGCGCATTGCGCGCGGCTCCTACATCGGGGCCGGCTCGACGATCAGCAAGGACACGCCGCCGGACCAGCTCACCGTGGCGCGCGCGCGGCAGGTGTCCGTGCCCTCGTGGAAGCCACCGAGGAAAAAGGGGTAAGCGAATGTGCGGCATTGTGGGCGCGGCCTCGCGCCGGGACATCGTACCGATCCTCGTCGAAGGACTGCGGCGGCTCGAATACCGCGGCTACGACTCGTGCGGCCTCGCGCTGGTCGACAAAGGCACGCTCGATCTGGTGCGCACCGTGTCGCGGGTGAACGATCTTGCCGCCAAGACGAAGGACACGCATGGCGCCACCGGCCTTGCGCACACTCGCTGG
>JBJMWH010000062.1:0-21105 GCA_045810245.1 Burkholderiales bacterium
GCGCTGAAGAAAGTCTCCGAGGTGAGGCACGACCAAGAGCATGAGCTGCGCGCGCGCTTCGACGCCTTCGTGCAACGCTTCATCGAGCGGCTGAAGACCGATCCCGAAACGCGCGCCAAGATCCACCAGCTGCGCGACGAGGCGCTCGACAGTCCCGCGCTCGCTGGCTACGTCGGCAGCCTGTGGGACGAGTTTCGCGCCTGGCTCCCGGGCGGCATGCGCGGCCGCCTGCCGGGCCTCATCGTCGAGCTCGGCGAGAAGCTCGACGCCGATCCGGCGATCCGCGAATGGATCGACGAGCAGATCCTGTCCGCTTTGCCGTCGCTCGTGGAAGAGCACCGCGCCAAGTTCGGCCGCTTCATCGAGGACCAGATCCTCTCGTGGCAGGAGGAGAAGCTGGTCGCGGAGCTCGAGCGCCACATCGGCCCGGATCTCCAGTACATCCGCATCAATGGCACGGTCGTCGGCGCCCTGGTCGGCCTCGCGATCGCCGCCCTGACCCAGTTCCTGACCTAGCCGGATGAGCCGGATGGACTACGGCGCCGCCGTGAGGCACCGCCATTGCTGCGCATCCGGGGTGGACGGGGCCTTCAGTGTTGCGGTGTTGCGCCAGCGCAGCGAGCTTTCGGCGCTTGCGGCCGATTGCGCCGACCTCGCGCTTCATTGCGCGGAGTCCTCGCGCCTGGACCCGCCGCGGCAAGAGGGCACGCGCTGCGTGCTGGTGTGGACCGGAGCCCGCGGCCGGGGCCGGCTCGGCGCGCTGGTTCCATTCGGCGCGCCCGTGCTCTATCAGGGCCTGCCGCTCGTGGCGCTGAGATCATGCACGCCGCTCCTGCGCCTGGGCTGGGAGCAGGCGGCGCTGCACGCGCTGCTCGACTGGTTCCACGCGGACGGCGAAGGCGCCGCGCTGCTCGAATTCCGCGGCCTGGCGCGCGGCGGACCCGTCGAGGCGGCGTTCGCCGAGGTCGCGCGTCGGCGCGAGCAGCTCGTCCTCGCCGCCGCGGCGCCCGACAACCGCGTCACGCTGCTCGTCGCCGATCGCAAGTGGAGCGAGATGGACGCGAGCAGGCAACCGCTCCTGCGCTGGGCCAAGCGCAGCGCGGCGAGCATGCTTTACGGCGGGCTAGACCTTTAGGAACAGCGTGACGAGCGGCTCGGCGCCATGCTGCGCGCTGCGGTGCCCGTGTAGCTTCGCGTCGAAGACGGCGCCTTCGGGTAGCACGTCGGCCGAAAAAAAATGCTGACCTGCGGCGAAGCGCCGCAGGCTTCCGTCCTGCAGCGCGATGTCCATTTCGCCTTTCAGGATGAAGACCCACTGCGCCCTGGGCGTGCAGTGGAATTCGCTCCTGAAGCCGACCGGGCTTTCCCGCAGCTGGTAGCCGGAGGCCGGCAGCACGGCCGACAGCCGCGCTGCGGGCGTGCCCCCGGTGAGCGCGACGCGCTCCTCGCGGAATTTCGCACGGCCGTCATGATCCGTGTAGAGCACGGTCTTCGTGAAGACGGGTTCTCGGTCCATTCCTTGCTCCGTTCTGTTTCAGTACACAACCATGGAGGTGAACATGAAATTTACGGCATTGGTGGCGGCATTGGCGTTGTCCCTCGGAACCGCCTTGGTCGCGGGATGTGATCGCGACAACGGCAAGTCCGCCTCGGGCGGTGCAACATCGTCCCCCAGCGGCTCCAGCACGTCGGGCGCGAGCGGCAGCTCGAGCACCGGTTCGGCCGGAAGCAGCGCTGCCAAGAAGTCCCCGAGCCCGAGCAGCAGCCCCAGCGGCAGCCCCAGCAGCCCCAGCAGCTCGGGCAGCTCCAGCGGCAGCAGCAAGTAAGAACTTCCCCTTACACGGCAAAGTATTCCGCGCGCGCGGCTTAGCCCTTCGGCAATCAAGGGTTTAGGCCGGGCGCGCAATTTGCTGCCTTCAGTAGCACCCCAACCATGGAGGACACATGAAGCTATCCGCTATTGCAGTTGCAGTCGCTCTTGCCCTTGGTCTTGCCGCGTGCGATCGCGACAACGCCAGCAAGAGCTCGTCGAGCCCCGGCTCCTCGAGCTCGAGCACGTCGTCTTCGCCGAGCAGCTCGCCTTCGCCGAGCAGCTCGTCTTCGTCGCCGTCGGGCGGCGCCTCGTCCAGCCCGTCGAGCCCGTCTTCATCGAGCTCGTCCTCGGGCATGAGCGGGTCGGCCTCGAGCGACACGCCCAAGTCCGGGAGCGCCTCCGGCGGTGCGAGCGGCCCGAGCAGCCCGAGCAGCCCCAGCTCCTCGAGCAGCAGCTCGAGCTCGCCGAGCGGCGGCGCCAGCAGCTCGTCGCCCAGCAGCCCCAGCCCGAGTGGCTCATCGTCTTCGACGACGCAGGACCCAGCCAAGAAGTCGCAGTAACGGCAGTAACGCTGTCGGAAGGGCCGGGCGCGATGCCTGGCCTTTTTTTATGACACGCTGACCCGCATCGCGCCGATACGGTCGATGCGCGCCTGCATCGTGTCGCCCGGTCGAACCGGGCCGACCCCCTGCGGCGTCCCGGTGAGAATCACGTCGCCCGGATGCAACGTGTAGAACGACGAGCCCCACGCGATCAGTTCTGCCACGTTCAGGATGAGGTCGCTGGTGTTGGCGTCCTGCCGCGGCTCGCCGTTGACCGTGATCGATACTTGCAGGCGACCCGGGTCGCCGACTTCGTCCGGCGTCGCGAGCCAGGGTCCGAGCACGCAGTAGGAATCGGGCGACTTGCGCAGGCTCCGCTCCTCCGGGCCGCGGATCGTCATGTCGAGCGCGATGCAGTAGCCGGCGACATAGTCCAGCGCGCCAGCCGCGTTCACGTTCTTCGCCGTGCGTCCGATGACCAGCGCGAGCTCGACCTCGTGGTCGTTGCGGCGGTCGGTGTGGACGAGCTGCACGCCTTCGCCCGCGCCCACCACGGCGCTCGTTGCCTTGAGGAACATCCCCGCCTTGTGGATTTCGTTCACGAGGTTGCCGTGGTGGATGCCCTTGTCCGCGAGCGCCTCCTGCAGGTGCTTCGCGTAGTTCACCGGTGCGGCGATGATCTTCCCGGGATTCGCCACCGGCGCGAGCAGCCTCGCTTGGTCCAACGGTATTGCGTTTGCTTTGCGTGCAGCGGCTTCGAGCTTCGGTTTGAGGGACTGCAGATTGGCGATGAAAGGATCGTACCTCGGCAGCGGATAGGCGAAGCTGCCCAGCTCCGCGACCACTGCGGTGACGTCACGCAGGGCATTGTCCTGCACCAGGCCGATACGCTGGTCGTCGAAGCGGCAGATCTTCATCCGATGGCCTTGCTTTTCTGCAGCCCCGAGATCATCGAGCTCTCGAGCAGGAATGCGCGCGCCTGTTCCGGGTCGTTCGCGGTGGCGACGAGCTCCTCCATGCGTGCGCGCTGCACGCTCGGATCGCGCTCCTCGAGCAGACGCTTGTTGCGGATCGACATCGCCTGCACCTGGTCGACGCAGGCTGCCCGGCGCTGGCGCACGTAGAGATCGAGCAGCGCATCCACGCTTTCGCCGCGCCACACCCGTCCGAGCTTGTCGGCGAGATTCACCGCGTCGTGGATGCCGCTGTTCAGGCCGAAAGCGCCCAGCGGGTTGTTGAGGTGCGCGGCGTCGCCCGCGAGCAGCACGCGACCGACGCGCCATTCGCTCGCCACGCGCTGGTGGACGCGGTAGATCACCTTGTGGCGCACCTCGTAAGGCGAGCCCAGCGCGTGGAAGGCCTGCATCTTCGCCTCCACGTGCTGCGCTTCGAGCAGCTCATCGTCGGGCATGCCGGGGTCGCACGGGAACACGACGCGCCACACGCCGGGCGGGCCGGCGTCGGGCATCTTGAAAAGCGCCGCCCATTCCAGCGGATCGGCGACGTACGCGTTGAGCGCATAGCCGTGACGGCTGAAATCGTAAGGCGTGCTGACGACGAGGAATTGCTCGGGCCAGGTGAAGCCCTCGAACTCGATCGGCAGGAGCTTGCGCACCGTGCTGCGGCCGCCATCGGCGCCGATCAGCCACGACGCTTCGAAAGTGCCGGGAACGCCGTCGGACTCGACGCGGACCTTGAGCCGCTCGCCCTTCTGCTCGAAGCCCGTGACGCGCTGCCCGAAATGCACCTGCACGCTGGCTTGCTTGCGCAGGATGTCGAGCTGGATGGGCGTGAGGCGATGCTGCTCGAGGTGCAGGCGATAGGGATAGGCGGTGACGTCCGAGAGCAGTCCAAGGTCGAAATCGGCGATCATCGCGCCACCGCGGGTGCGGATCTGCCAGCGGCGCACCTGCAGCCCGTGCTGATGCATGCGCTGCGTAATGCCGTATTCCGCCATCATGTCCTGCGTCGGCGGGTGATAGGAGCCGGCGCGCAGGTCGTGCGTGAGCGAGGGCTCGGCCTCGCATACCACGACCGGAATACCCTGCGCGCCGAGCGCGAGCGCGCACATGAGCCCGGTGGGACCGGCGCCGGCAATCACCACGGGGGGCCGCTCTTGCATGCCGGGATTCTATAAGATGCCGTAAATGCGTATCTGCGTCTTCGGCGCCGGCGCGGTCGGCGGGCATCTCGCGGCACGGCTCGCAGCGGGCGGCCACGAGGTTTCGGTCGTGGCGCGCGGCGCGCATCTGGAGGCGATGCGGGTGCGCGGGGTGAAGCTGCTGCACGGCGAGGACGTCATCGCCGGCCGCGTGCGCACCGCGGACATCGGCGTGCAGGAAGCGGTGTTCGTGACGCTCAAGGCCAACGCGCTCGGCAGCTTTGTCGATGCCGCGGCGCCGCTCCTCGGGCCCGCGACCGCGGTGGTGTTCGCGCAGAACGGCATCCCGTGGTGGTATGCCGAGGACCTTCCCGCGCTGGATCCTGGAGGCAAGCTAAAGAATTCAGTTCCAAGACAAAATGTGGTGGGCGGGGTGGTGTATTCTGCGAACGAAGTTGTGGAGCCCGGCGTGATCCGCAATTTCGTGCCGGGCAACAACATGCTCGTGATCGGAGATGCCGACAAGCGCAATCCGCCGGTGGTGCGCGAATTGAGGCGGGCGCTGGAAAGCGCCGGCATATCGTCGCCGCCGCCGCAGGACATCCGTCACGCGGTTTGGGCGAAGCTGGTCCAGAACCTCGGCAGCGCGAGCCTGTGCCTGCTCACCGAGACCACGACCTCCGGCCTCACCGAGGACCCGGAGCTCAAGAATCTTTCCATCCGGATGAAGTCCGAGGCGGCGGCCATCGCCGCCGCACACGGCGTGGACATCAGCCGCGCGCCGCATCGTCCGGGTGGCGGGCACGTCTCGGGCGCGCTCGGCCACAAGCCGTCGATGCTGCAGGACTACCTGAAGGGCCGTCCGATGGAAATCGAGGCGCAGCTCATGGCGCCGCTCGCGTTCGCGCGCGCCGCCAACGTCGCGACACCGACGCTCGACATCGTGCTGCCGCTTGCCGCGCACAAGGCCATGGCGAAAGGGCTTTACCGCCCATTCGCGTGACGCGCCTCTGCCTGCCCGCGAGCGGGCAAAGTGCTCACGGATTTTTTACAAGGTGTTGCCGCAACAGGGTAATTTTAGGAGGCCGCGGGCACGCCCCGGGGATAGAATCGTCGGCTATGCCCGCCAAGATTCGATCCGTCGAGCCGGCGAACGCGCCGGCCGACGATCTCGCCGCGCTGCGCGAAAGCGAAGAGCGGTTTCGCCGCACCTTCGAGCTCGCCGGCTCCGGCCTCGCGCACATCGGCATGGACCGGCGCTTCATCCGGGTCAACCGGCGTCTGTGCGAGATCCTGGGCTACCCGGAGCACGAGCTCCTCAGGCTGCGCGGCAAGGATATCTCGCATCCCGAGGATTCCGAGGTCATCAACGATCAGCGCCCGAGCCTGTACGCGGGCGAGATCGACGCGGTGCGCCTCGAGAAGCGCTACATCCGCAAGAACGGCGCGGTCGTCTGGGTGCACTTCACGATGGTGGTCGAGCGCGATGCCGGCGGCGTGCCGCAGTACGAGATCGCGGTATACGAGGACATCACCGCGCGCCGCCAGGCCGAGGAGGCGCTGCGCCAGAGCGAGGAGCGCTTCCGCCGCACGTTCGAGCTCGCCGACTCCGGGCTCGCGCATGTGAGCCTTGACGGGCGGTTCCTGCGCGTCAACCGGCGCATGTGCGAGATCTTCGGCTACGGCGAGGCGGAGCTGCGCAGCCTGACGGCGAAGGACATCTCTCACCCCGAGGACCGCGACCTCGCCGACGGGCCGCGTGCGCGGCTGCTCGCCGGCGAGATCGAGTCGGCGCGCCTCGAGAAGCGCTACTTCCGCAAGGACGGCCGGCTGATCTGGGTGAACATCGCGATCGCCATGGAGCGTGACGCCGAGGACCGGCCGCTTTACGCGATCTCGGTGCTCGATGACATTACCGAAAGGAAGAACGCCGAGGCGGCGCTGCGCGAGGCGCACGAGGAGCTGAAGCGGAGCAACGCGGAGCTGGAACAGTTCGCCTACGTCGCCTCGCACGACCTGCAGGAGCCGCTGCGCATGGTATCGAGCTACGCGCAGCTCCTCGGCCGGCGCTACGGCGACAAGCTCGGAACCGATGCGCGCGAGTTCATGGGCTACATCGTCGACGGCGCGGCGCGCATGAAGCAGCTGATCGAGGACCTGCTCACCTACTCGCGCGTCGGCACGAAGACCCGGGATTTCAAGCCGATCGAGCTCGACAAGGCGCTGTCGCGCGCGCTCGCCAACCTCAAGGCGGCGATCGACGAGTCGGCCGCGGCCGTCACCCACGATCCGCTGCCGACGCTGCCGGCGGACCTGGTGCAGCTCGCACAGGTGTTCCAGAACCTGATCGGCAACGCGCTCAAGTTCCGCTCCCACTCCGCGCCGAAGGTGCATGTCGCGGTCGAGGAGCGCGGCGAGGTCTACGAGATCGCGGTGCGCGACAACGGCATCGGCATCGAGCCGCAGTACTTCGAGCGGATCTTCATGGTGTTCCAGAGGCTGCACAACAAGGGCGAGTACCCCGGCACGGGGATCGGCCTCGCGATCGTGAAAAAGGTGGTCGAGCGCCACGGCGGCCTGGTGCGGGTCGAATCGACGCCGGGGGAAGGCAGCGCCTTCAGCTTCACGCTGCCCAAACATCAGAAGGAGACGGGCAATGGTGGATGAGAACAGGCCGGTGGAGATTCTGCTGGTCGAGGACAACCCCGGCGACGAGCGCCTGACGCGCGAGGCGCTCAAGGAGGGGAAGGTCTACAGCAACCTGCACTGGGTGAAGGATGGCGTCGAGGCGATGGAGTTCCTGCGCCACCAGGGCAGGCACAAGAACGTGCCGCGGCCCGACATCATCCTGCTCGACCTCAACCTGCCCAAAAGGGACGGTCGCGAGGTGCTCCACGACATCAAGAACGACGCCGACCTCAAGCGCATCCCGGTCGTGGTGCTGACCACCTCGAAGGCGGAGGAGGATGTCCTGCGCACCTACAACCTGCACGCCAACTGCTACGTGACCAAGCCGGTCGACCTCGAGAAGTTCATCGTGGTGGTGAAGTCGATCGACGCGTTCTGGCTGACCGTCGTTACGCTTCCACCGAACGGCCAATAACGATCCAAACCAGGGACAGACCACGTTTTCTTTTGTCTTCACCCATGCATAAAGTCCTCCTGATCGAGGACAATCCCGGCGACGCGCGCCTGATCCGCGAGATGATCGCGGAGGAGTCCGGCGCGCCGTTCGAGATCGAGTGCGCGCCGCGCCTCGCGCAGGGACTCGAGCGGCTCTCGGCCGGCGGCATCGGGCTGGTGCTGCTCGACCTCTCGCTCCCCGACAGCATGGGCCTCGACACCTTTGCCAAGGTCTACGCCCATTCCCCGGCGGTGCCGATCATCGTCCTGACCGGAACCGACGACAACAACCTCGCGCTGGCGGCGGTGAAGCGTGGGGCGCAGGACTACCTCGTCAAGGGGCGCCTCGACCGCGAGCTGCTGCTGCGGTCCATGCAGTATGCGATCGAGCGCAAGCGCTACCAGCTGCAGCTCGAGCATCAGGCGAACTACGACGCGCTCACTGGCCTGCCGAACCGCACCCTGCTGAATGACCGGCTGCGCCAGTCGGTCTACGGGCAGCGCCTGCGGCGCGCCGTGGCGGTGGCGGTGATCGACCTCGATAACTTCAAGTTCGTGAACAACAGCCTCGGCCATGCGATCGGCGATCGCCTGCTCAAGGCCATGGCCGAACGGCTGCGCGGCATGCTGCGCGACGGCGACACCGTGGCGCGCCTGGGCGGAGACGAGTTCGTGCTGATCCTGAACGATCAGTCGAGCGAGGAGGTGATCTATCGCGCGATGCAGCGCATCGCCGACGAGCTCGCCCGGCCGCTCGAGATCGACGGCAAGGAGCTGGTGGTCACCTGCAGCGCCGGCATCAGCCTCTACCCGCAGGACGGCCCCGACGTCGAGACGCTGCTCAAGAACGCCGATGCGGCCATGTACCGCGCCAAGGAGCAAGGCCGCAACAACTTCCAGTTCTTCACCACGGAGATGAACGAGCGGGTCAACGAGCGCCTCGCGCTCGAGAGCGCGCTGCGCCGTGCGCTCGAGCGCTGCGAGCTGGTGCTGCATTACCAGAGCCGCGTGGACCTCGCCACGGGCGCGATCAGCGGCGCCGAGGCGCTGCTGCGCTGGCTGCACCCGGATTGGGGCCTGGTGCGCCCGGCGCGCTTCGTCCCGCTCGCCGAGGAGACCGGTCTCATCCTGCCGATCGGCGAGTTCGTCCTGCTCGACGCCTGCCGCCAGACGCGCGCCTGGATCGACGCCGGGCTCGCACCCGGGCTCACCTCGGTCAACCTGTCGGCGCGCCAGTTCCGCGACGACGGCCTGGTGCGCAAGGTCTCGCGCGTGCTGGAGGAAACGGGGCTCCACCCGCAGAGCCTCGAGCTCGAGCTCACCGAGAGCACCCTGATGCACGACGTCGACGCCGCCATCGCCACGCTGCAGGGGCTGAAGTCGCTCGGCGTCTCGCTGTCGGTGGACGATTTCGGCACCGGCTACTCGAGCCTTTCGTACCTCGAGAACCTGCCGATCGACAAGCTGAAGATCGACCGCTCGTTCGTGCGCGACATCGGCGCGGACAGCGGCGAAAACGAAGGGATGCTCGCGCAGGCGATCATCTCGCTGGGCCACAATCTCGGGCTGCGCGTGGTCGCCGAGGGGGTCGAAACCGACGCCCAGGTGCGCTTCCTGCGCCGAGCCGCGTGCGACGAGGTCCAGGGCTTCTTCTACGGCGAGGCAGTGGCGCCGGCGCAGCATGCCACGCTCCTCGCGAGGGCCTCCCGCAAGCGCGCTTGACCCGGCAGGTTGATTTTTGTGCGGTGCGAGCGTAGCGTTCGCGCACCCTTGAAGCGTGCAGTCTCCCACCGTTCCGCTCTCGGCGCCCTGACCGTCGCCGCGCTCGGCATCGTGTTCGGCGACATCGGCACGAGCCCGCTCTACGCGGTCAAGGAGACCTTCTCGCCGCAGCACGGCATCCCGCTCTCGCAGGCGAACATCCTCGGCGGCCTGTCGACCATCTTCTGGGCGCTGATGATCGTGGTGTCGCTGAAATACGTCGTGCTCATCATGCGCGCCGACAACCGCGGCGAGGGCGGCATCATGGCGCTGATCGCGCTCGCCTCGTCGGCGGTGCGCGACCAGCCGCACTGGCGGCTGCCGCTCACGCTGATCGGCCTCGCCGGAGGGGCGCTTTTCTACGGCGACGCCGTGCTGACGCCGGCGATCTCGGTGCTCTCGGCGGTGGAGGGCCTGCATATCGGCACCACCGTGTTCGACCGGTACGTCGTTCCGCTCGCGGTCGGGGTCCTGCTCGCGCTGTTTGCAATCCAGGCCCGCGGCACGGCGACGGTGGGGCGCTTCTTCGGGCCGATCACGATGCTCTGGTTCATCGCCATCGGCGCGGCCGGCATCGGCGGCATCGTGCGTGCGCCGGTGGTCCTCTCCGCTGTAAATCCACTGCATGCGCTTTCGTTCGTCACGGGGCACGGCGTCGCGTCCTTCGTCGTACTGGGCGCGGTCGTGCTCGCCGTGACCGGGGCCGAAGCGCTCTATGCGGACATGGGGCATTTCGGCAAGAAGGCGGTGCGGCTCGGCTGGTTCAGCCTGGTGGCGCCCGCGCTGGTGCTGAATTACTTCGGCCAGGGGGCGCTCCTCATCGCGCGCCCCGAAGCCGTGGCCAATCCCTTTTACCTCCTGCTACCGGGCTGGGCTCTGTATCCGATGGTGGCGCTCGCTACCGCCGCCGCGGTAATCGCCTCGCAGGCGGTGATCTCGGGCGCCTACTCGATCACCCGCCAGGCCGTGCAGCTCGGCTTCCTGCCGCGGATCAACGTGGTGCACACGTCCGCGCGCGAGATCGGGCAGGTCTACATGCCCGCGGTCAACTGGACGCTGTGCCTGGCGGTGACCGCGGCGGTGATCGGCTTCGGCTCGTCCTCGCGCCTCGCAGGCGCGTACGGCGTGGCGGTGACCGCCACCATGATGGTCGACACGCTCCTCACCTTCTTCGTCGTGCGCTATGCCTGGCGCTATCCGCTGTGGCTGTGCCTGCTCGCGACGGGATTTTTCCTGGTCATCGACCTGGCGTTCTTCGGCGCGACGCTCCTCAAGGTCGCCGACGGCGGCTGGTTCCCGCTCGCCATCGGGACCTGCGTCTTCGCCATCATGACGACCTGGCGGCGCGGCCGCGAGCACCTGTTCGGGCGCCTGCGCGCGTCTTCGGTGCCGCTCGAGGACTTCCTGAAGTCGCTGTTCCTCGATCCGCCGATGCGCGTGCCGGGAACCGCCGTGTTCCTGAGCGCCACGCCCGACGCCACGCCGCACGCGCTGCTGCACAACCTGAATCACAACAAGGTGCTCCACGAGCGCGTGGTATTCCTCACCGTCGAGGTGCGCGAGGAGCCGTGGGTGTCGACCAAGGAGCGGGTCGTATGCCAGAAGCTCGGCAACGGATGCTGGCGCGTGCTCGTCAACTACGGCTTCCTCGACCGCCCCGACGTCACCCGGGCGCTCAAGCTGTGCGCCGGCGGGGGGCTCGACATCGAGATGATGGAAACCTCGTTCTTCCTCTCGCGAGAGCTGATCGCCGCGGCCGAAGGCGGCGCCGGCATGGCGCGCTGGCGCGACCGCATGTTCGCCGCCATGGCGCGCAACGCCGGAAACATCACCGACTTCTTCAACATCCCCACCAACCGGGTGATCGAGCTCGGCACGCGCATCGAGATCTAGGCGCAGAATTTGCTGGATAGGGGCGTGGCAAAGCGCGCCCTGTTCGTTTGTATCAAAAATACCAGCCGCAGCCCGATGGCGGAGGCGATGCTGCGCAAGCTCGGCGAGGGCGGCTGGGAGGCCCACAGCGCCGGCATCGAGCCGGGCAAGGAAGTCAACCCGAACGCGGCCGAGGCGATGCGCGACCTGGATTGCGACCTGAGCGGCCATCGACCACGGCATGTCTCGGACTTCCAGCACCTTACGTTCGACTTCGTCGCCAAGATGGATACGCCAGATATCGGCGACCTGGTGCAGGCCAAATGGATGGAAAACTGGGACGTACCCGATCCCGCGCGGGGCGGCCCGGCGGAATTCCGCAAGGTGCGCGAGCTGCTGCTCGAGCGCGTGCGCCGGCTGGTGGCCGAAAAATGAGCATCGCCAAGCCGTTGGGAGTCGGCAAAAAGGAGGAGGTCAAGCTCGATTCCGCGGCGTCTCACCTGCTCGAGGAATGCCGCATGGTGCTGCCTGGAATCCAGGCGCTCTTCGGCTTCCAGCTGATCGCCGTGTTCAACGACGGCTTCGACCACAAGCTTGCGACAGGCGAGCGGCAATTGCACTTTTTCGCGCTCTTCCTGGTCGCGCTGTCGGCGGCGCTCGTCATGGCGCCGGCGGCCATCCACCGCCAGAGCCAGCAGCGCGAGGTGAGCGAGCGTTTCATTTGGCTCTCGTCGCTGCTCGTGCGCGTGAGC
This sequence comes from Burkholderiales bacterium, assembly GCA_045810245.1. GTDB lineage: Bacteria > Pseudomonadota > Gammaproteobacteria > Burkholderiales > SG8-39 > SCGC-AG-212-J23. Next base: position 11,965 of record JBJMWH010000062.1, read on the forward strand.
ATGCTCCCGCTCGCTCTCGGACTGGCCCTGGACGTTTATCTCATCGCGCGTGTGGTATTCGGCACGTCCGGTTTCGGCCTCGCCTTTTCCGCCGGGCTCCTTCTGGCGCTGGTGCTGCTCTGGATGGTCCTGCCGAGGCTCGAGGCACGAAAGAACCGCTGACTTTCCCATCGCGGCGTCGTCCTTGAACGACATCGCCTCGTTCGCCTCGGCGCAATGAAAAACTCTGCAAACTTTGCAACAGAGGCATTTCGAGCACGCTGGTAACCTGCTCGGGCTGTTCAAGGGAGACAACACGATGACAACAAGAGCGCTGGCCCTGATCGCCCTTCTCGCTTTATCCGCTTGTAGCACCGCGATCCGCGGCACGGTCCAGCTCGTCGACGTCCGCCAGCAGCCGATCGTGAACGACACCCCGAAGGGCGCGGTGGTCAACATGATCAACACCCGGGCCGCGGTCGAGCAGGCCTCGGCCTCGGCGCCGGTCAACGACAAAGGCGAGTTCGAGTCCCCCAAGGACAGCATCACCAAGGGCGTCTACAAGGTCGAAGTGAGCCGCATCGGCTACGAGACGCAGACCCAGACCGTAGAGGTGGGCGCGTTCGGCACGAAAGTGGACTTCAAGCTGCGCAGGATCGAGGAGGCCAAGAGGAGATCGATCAAGGGCGCGGCGACCGACGAGGACAAGATCATCAATCCGGGCGAGGTCAATATCCAAGCGCCCGCGATGTAAGCAAGCGGTCAAGAAGTCAGTCAAGAAAACGGAAGGTACCGCCATGGTCGCATCCAAGTTGCGCTTTCTTTCCCTGTTCGCCGCTACGGTCCTGCTGGGCGCCTGCGGCGAGCGGGTCGACATCGAGGTCAAGGCGCGTCTCGACGGCCAGCCTGCTGCGGGGGCCAAGGTCGTGATCGAGCGCGAGGAGCTCGGCGTCACCGACGCCCAGGGCAATTTCGCGAAGCAAGTCAGCCGCAAGGCCGGCACCGAGCTCGAGCTGACCGTGAGCAAGGAGGCGCCCGGCTACCGCGTCGAGCCATGGAAGACGACTTTCATGGTGAAGCTGCCGAAAGACGGACAGGCAAACAAGGTCCGCTTCGACGCCGATCTCAAAGCCATGCGCTACGTCACCTTGCGCGTACACGACAAGGGTGCGCCGCTCTCCGGAGCCAAGGTCAGCGTCGGCGGGAAGGAGGCGGGCATTACCGACGACAAGGGCGAACTCCTCTACCTCTATCGCCAGCAGCCGCCGAAGGGCGCCGAATTCGGCGTGGCCAAGGCGGGCTACGGGGCATACCGCGCGACGCGGCGGCTCGAGCCGGGCGAGGTGATCGAAGTCGCCCTCAACCGCCAGGCAGTGCTGGCGATCAAGGCCCTCACCGACGAATACGGCCGCGCGAGCGGCTTGCCGGGCCTCTCCGTGAGCATGGACGGCAAGCCGCTCGGCAAGACCGACGCGCAGGGCGCCGTGACGTACAGCTACCGCGGCGAGCCTGGCAAGAAGGCCGTAATCGCGCTGGCGGCGCCGGGCCATATCCCCTCCGCGTGGAAGACGACCGTGACCCTCGACGGCCCGGTCAGCATTCAGCACTATTTCTATCCGACCACGCCCAAGCCGATCCGCATCGGCATCTACCGCGTGACCGGCAATACCCCGGGCGCCGACCTGGGCGGCGTCGCCGCGCAGACGGAGCAGTCGCTCTCAGCGCATCTCTTCAAGTTCCCGGCCTTCCGCGAGGTGCCGGCAGAAAAGCTCCAGGCCGAGGTCAAGCAGCGCAAGCTCGCGATCGAGCGCATTGCGGCCAAGGGCTGGCAGGACACGCCGCTGCGTGGAACCGTGGACATGATCGTGCTCGGCAGCGTCGCTCAGGATGGCGACGGCTACCTGGTGGAAGCGAAGTTCCACACCGCGAGCGGCAAGGTCATCTTCTCGGAGATTGGGCGCGCCCGCAGCGCGCGCGCCATCGACGGCGCGGTGCGCGACATCGCCAACAACGTGATCGAACGCTTCCCGCTCGAGGGCACGGTAATCGCCGTCGAGGACGAGCGCTATCGCGTCAATATCGGAAGGAGCTGGCGCATCAGCCGCGGCACCGAGTTCACGCTGACCGCGCCGACCTTCGGCGAGGGCGGAAAGGTGGCGGGTTACCGCGAGACCGGCCGCATGGAGGTGAGGCGCAGCGAGGACGCGAGCTCGCTGGTCGACGTCGCCACGCTCAAGAAAGGCGAGAAGGTCCAGCTCGGCGACCGCGTAGTGCGGCGCACGGGGAGCGAGGGCGGCGAGGGCGACGAGCGCAGCTATGTCCTGGTGACCGCCAAGGGCGGCGTCGGCAGCGATGTAGCCGCGCTTCCCGGCACCAACGTGTATCTCAACGGCGAATGGAAAGGCGCGACCGGGACCAACGGCAAGGCGGAGATCCCGCTGCGCGCCGGCAAGAGCTATGCGGTCCTGCTGTATCGCCACGGCTACCAGCAGGTCGCCGGCAAGATCAGCGTCCAGAAGAGCGGCGAGGCGCGCGAGTTCGTCCTCGCGGCCAACAATGCGCTGTTCAGGATCGAATCCGATCCGTCCGCCGCAGCCGTCTTCATCGATGACGAGCAGGCGGGCAAGACACCCCTCAGTGCCGGCAAGCCGGTCACGCTCGGCTTTCACAGCGTGCGCCTGTCCTACGGCGAGGACTACCGCGATTTCTTCGAGGTGATGGAATTCACCAAGAAGGAGGAGGACCGCAAGGTCGTGCTGCAGAAGGACTTCCTCAGGATCGGCGAGCGCGCGCGCGAGAAGGGCGACCTCGACGGCGCGATGAAGGCTTACGGCGCCGCCGGCCGCGAGCACCCGGACTACGCCGAAGCGCGCCGGCGCCTCGGCAACATCTACCTCGACGACAAGGAGGACTACGACCGCGCGATCGCCGAATTCGAGACGGTGCTCTCGCTGCCGGAGAACGAGCAGCTCATCTACAAGCAGTTCGCGGTCACCTTCACCAACCTCGGTCACGCCTACGCGGAGAAGGGCAATCGCCTCGCGAACAGCGATCGCGACGCCGCGTCGCAGAGCTTCGCCAAGGCCATCAAGGCGCTGCAGACCGCCAAGCAGAACACGCGCTTCTTCCCGAAGGACGAGTACGACGAGGCCGTGCACGACACCTACTACTACACCGCGCTCGCGTACCACAAGCTCTACCTCATCACCCGCCAGCCGGCGGTGGCGAACAACGCGAGCCTCGCCTGGCGCGATTACTTGGACTTCTTCCCCAAGAAGCTCGAGAGCGATCCGAACTTCGCGCAAGCCCGCGAGGCGGCGCGCCGTTACCGCGACCAGATCCAGGAACAGTGAGCTCGTGCGCGCCCTGGGGGTCTTCCTTCTCGCCGCCGCGGCGCTCGCCGCGGCTGCCGAAGAGCAGATCGAACCCGAGTTCGTGCGCCCCCTCGTCCCCCTCGAGCGCGGCCGCAACGACTCGAATCCGGTGTGGTCGCCCGCCGGCGACATGATCGCGTTCGAACGCTCGCGCGGTGACGACAGGGAGATCGTGGTCGTGCGCGCCGACGGCGCTCCGGTCCAGACCATCCGGCACCAGAATGCCGCCGCGCCCGGAAAGTCGCAGTTCTTCTTCCCCGGCGTGGTCGAGCAGACGAGCTACAACTCGGGCATCAGCTGGTCGCCGGAGGGCAAGCGCTTCGTGTTCATGAGCAACGGCGGCGAGGGCAACTACGATCTTTACCTGCGCGAGCTCGACGGCCGCGTCACGCGGATCACCAACCACAAGGAGAAGGACGGCCACGGGCACTGGTCGCCGGTGCAGGACCGCATCGCTTTCATCTCCGGGCGCAGCGGCAAGGGCGACGTCTACCTGCTCGACCTCGACAAGAAGAGCACGACCCGGCTGACGCTCGGCGAGTCGCCGTATCTGTATCCGCAGTGGTCGCCCGACGGCAAGCGCCTGGCGGTGATCCATGGGAGCAACGAGAACCACGACGTCTACGTCCTGGAACCAGGGCGTAGCCCACCGGTGCTGCCGAAGGCGCTAAGCACCTGGCATTACGACGATCTGCGCCCGGTGTGGTCGCCGGACGGAACGCGCGTCGCGTTCTATACCAACTACAACCCGGCGGGCGATCCGAAGTCCTGGGCGATCGCGGTGGTCGCCGCGGACGGCTCCGACCCCACCGAGGGCAAAGGCCTTGCCGCGCGCGTGGTCGCGACCGAGGTCGTGCCGGACGTCGAGCGCGGGCCGGCCTGGATGCCCGACAGCCGCCGCATCGTCTACGTGCGCGACGAAAGACAGGCGTTCTACCCGATCTACATCGCCGACGTCGGCAACCGCACGAACACCCTCGTACGCACCGGGACCAGGATGAATCACGACATCGCCTGCTCGCCCCGCGGGGAGATTGCGTTCCGCGCCCAGGTGGACGAGTGGGATCAGCTGTTCGTCGCGAAGTTGAGGAACTGAGCCGATGCGGACGCTTTTCCTCCCTGCCATCTCCGTGGGTCTGGCCCTCGGATTCCTCGGAGGAACTGCAACGGCCGCGGACGACCCGGTAACCGCGGCGATGAAGCTCTACGAAAAGCGACGTTACGAGCAGGCGGGGCGGCTGCTCGAGGATGCCCGCTTCGACGGCGAGCGCGGGGCGCAGGCGCAACTCGCGCTCGGCATGATCTACCTAAGGAGCGCCGACCTGCACGAGGCGTTTGCGCGCACCGCTGCCGCGGCGCAGCTCGACTATCTCGACAAGCTGAGCAAGACCGGCGGCGAGGGCCGCAGCCGATACGCCCGGCTCTATCTCGCCGAGGCGCTGCTCGCGCGCGGCAATGCGCGCGAAGCCGCGCGGCATTTCGAGCGGGTCCGCGGCGACGCCGGCGTCGATGGCCACTACCGATCGATCGCGGGCGTCGGCCTCGGAGCCGCCTTCTGGGCGCAGGGCGAGACCGCGCGTGCACGCAAGCTGTGGAGCGAACCGCAGCAGGATGCGATCGAGATCCGGCTGGCGCGCGCCGCGGCGCAGGGCCGCGCCGGTGTTCTGGATCCCAAAATCCTGCAGCGTGTCGCTGACGATGCCCGGGGTACAAGGGACTTGTCGACGCGCGCGCGCCGCTATGTCATCGAGATCTACCTGGCTGCCGGCGCGGCCGAGCAGGCGCTCGGGGTGGTCCGCGCCGCCGATCTGGGAACGGCCTCGTATGTGGAAAGGTTCAAGGCCGCCGAAGGTACCGCCAAGACCATCGCCTTTTACGATCTCGCGCTGCTCAACGACCTGGCGCAGCTCTACCGCGAGCTCGCGCGGCGCCGGCTCGAGCAGGCTGCAAACGACGCGCGCACCAAGCCGACCGCCGAGTACTACCTGGCGGAGGCGCTGAGCGGCCTGGGCGAGACCGACGCGGCGGCGGCGATGGCGCAGGCCTTTCTCGCCCGGCCGCAGGCGCCGGCGCAATATCGCGAGCGCGCCCGGGCGCGCCTGGTTTTCGGTGGTTATAGACAAGGTAAACAAGAAGACGCAGAGCGTGCCTGGACCAAGATGGCCGAGGAGAGCTCTGATCCGGAGGTACTCGCCGCGATCGTGCTCGGCTGCGCCGACGCCGGGGCGCCGTGCGCCAAGGCCGTGGCGCGCGCCGACAAGGCGGCCGAGGCGGGCGAGCTCAGGCGCACCCAGCGGCTCGGCTTCGCGCTCGGCACCTACTATCTCAGGAAGCAGGACTATGCCCGCGCGATCGCCTACATGGAGGGCGGGCGCGACAAGAGCAACAAGAACAAGATCGAAGCCAACGACCCGGAAATGCTCGCGGCGCTCGCCGAAGCCTATTACCGGACCAAGAAATTCTCCGAGGGTCTCGAAATCTTTTTCGAGATGAGCCAGGAGTTTGCCGTGGTGCGCCAGATCCAGGAGGCGATGCAGGCCGTCTACTCCATCGAGCAGCGCAGCGCGGGCGACGTGAGAATCCTGTGAGGGAGGGAACAATGAAAACGAGAACGATACTGAAGCTTGTATTTCTGCTCGGGGCGGCGTTTGCGCTTCCGTTACAAGCTGCCCCCAAAAACGACGGACGCCCGGACGGCGGCCTGCTCAACTACAGCGAGTACGGGCGCACCGCCACGCTCGACCCGGTCACCAGCAACGAGACGATCTCGCTGCGCATCACCGAGCTGGTGTTCAACGGCCTGGTCGGCATCGACGAGAAGCAGGAGATCGTGCCGGAGCTGGCGGAGCGCTGGGAGGCGTCCAAGGACGGCCGCGTCTACACCTTCTTCCTGAGGAAGGACGTGAAGTGGCATCCGCGCGAGGGCGAGGAAGCGAGGCCGTTCAGCGCCGACGACGTGGTGTTCACCTACAACATCATGATGCATCCGAAGACCATCACGCCGCTCAAGGTGCGCTACGAGTTCATCGAGAAGGTGGAGAAGACCGGCGAGCACACCGTGCTGTTCACCCTCAAGCGGCCGATCCTCAACGCGCTGGCGAAGTTCAGCTTCAAGATCCTGCCGAAGCACGGCCCGAGGAACCCGCAGTTCCTGACGCGCGAGGACCCGTTCGCGCGCGCCCCGATCGGCACCGGGCCGTACATGCTCAAGACCGTGACCGGCGACGGCGAGGTCGTGCTGGTGGCGAACCCCGACTACTTCAAGGGCCGCGCGCACATCGACAAGTTCATCGCCAAGCCCTTCGCCGACCAGAACATCATGACCCAGGCGCTGATGTTCAACGCCGTCGACATGATCGTGCTGGTGAATCCGCGCAACCTGCCGGAAGTCCAGGGCGACAAGCGCTTCGTGATGCAGCCGTACAACGCGCTGTCGTATTCGTTCTTCGGCTACAACATGCGCAACCCGCTGCTGGCCGATCGCAAGGTGCGCGAGGCGATCGCGCTCGCGCTCAACCGCCAGGAGATGCTGTCCTCGTTCTTCAACTCGCAGGGCACGGCGATCTCGGGGCCGTTCGCCCCCGGCAGCTGGGCGTACAACCTCGACGTCAAGCCGCTGGCGTTCGATCCCGAAAAAGCGCGCGCGCTCCTCGCCGAGGCCGGCTTCAGGCCCGGCGCCGACGGCACGATGGAGAAGGGCGGCAAGAAGCTCGCGCTGTCGCTCAAGGTGCCGATCGAGAAGGAGAGCGAGGCGGTCAAGCGCGTGGTGCTCGCTTTCCAGAACTACCTGAAGGCGGTCGGCGTCGCGATCAACGTCGAGTTCAAGGAATGGCAGGCGTGGAAGGAGGACGTGTTCCTCGAGCACAACTTCGACATCATGTTCGCCTCCTGGGTGTTCGACGACTCGGCCGACATCTCGTCGCTGTTCCATTCGGCCGAGATCGGCTCGTGGAAGAACAACTTCGGCGGCTATTCCAACCCGGAGGTGGATGGGCTGATCGTCGAAGCGAAGCTCACCCTCGACCACGAGAAGCGCCGCACGATCAACCGCAAGCTCCACGCGATCCTCGCCGAGGAGCAGCCGTACACGTTCCTCTGGACGCTCACCAACTACAGCGCGTTCCACAGGAAGGTGCGGCGCGTGCAGATCCACCCGTACAAGTTCTTCTCGTTCGCCGACGAATGGTTCATTCCCGCGAGCGAGCAGAAGTGATGTGAGGGCTGCGGCGGTCAAGCCGGTCAGCCGCGTCCTGGCGCGCGAGCTGGTGGTGACCGCGGCGCTGCTCGCCGGCGTCAGCGTGGTGGTGTTCGCCATCCTCTACCTCGCGCCGGGCGATCCGCTCAACGCGCTCGGGGTGCGCGAGGCGCACGGCGTGCCGCGCACCTGGCCCGGCCAGTACGCCGCCTGGTGCGCGAAGGTGCTGCAGGGCGATTTCGGCCACTCGGTCCGCACCGGCCTGCCGGTGCTGCCCGAGCTCGCGCGCGTCGGGCTGAACACGCTCTATCTCACGCTCGGCGCGCTCGCGCTCACGGCGGCCATCGCGGTCCCGATCGCGGTCCACGCGGCCGCGCGCGGCGACACCGCGGGCAACACCGCGGCCACCATCGCCGCGTACGTGCTGTCGGCCGTGCCGGTGTTCTGGTTCGGCTACATCGTGGTCTATGTATTCATCCACCAGTTCGGCATGTTCCCGCTGATCTCGGGAACGGCGCAGCAGCACGCGTGGCTCTATTCCCTGGTGCCGATCCTCGTGCTCGGGACGGCGAGCGGCACGCTCTCGGAGATGATCCGGCACCTGCGCGAAGAGCTCTCGCGCGTACTCGCCGAGGACTACATCCGCACCGCCCGCGCCAAGGGCGCGCCGGTGTGGCGCCACGCGTTCAAGGAGGGTTTCCTGATTCCGGTCACCGAGATCATGAGCGCCAAGATCCCGTTCCTGCTGGGCGGCGCCGTGATCGTGGAGCAGGTGTTCAACTGGCCGGGCATGGGGCGCATGGCGTGGCAGGCGGCGCAGGACCGCGACTTCCCGGTGATCATGGGCATCGCCCTCGCCGCCGCGGCGTTCGTGCGCCTGGGGAACCTCGCGCAGCGCGTCGTCTTCACCGCGGTCAATCCGCGCGCTTCCAGGGAATAGGCTGCATGCGCCGCTACGTCCAGGCCGAAACCGTTTCCCGATTTACGGCTCTGCAACGCACGCAAGCGCTCGACCTGGCGTACGTGGGCTACGGCCTCTTCGTCGTGGCGCTGGTGCTTGCCTCCTACCTGATCGGCGCGATCGGCTGGCTGCCGCACGATCCGCGCGCGATCGACGTGGCGCTGATCAACGCGGCGCCGTTCACCCCCGGACACCTGCTCGGCACCGACTTCCTTGGGCGCGATCTGCAGGCGCGCCTGATCCTCGGCATCCAGGCCTACTTCCTCCCCGGGCTCCTGGCGATCACGATCTCGGTCGCCGGCGGCAGCGTTCTCGGCATCCTGGCCGGCTACCGCGGCGGCTGGGCCGACACGATCATCACCTACTTCGACAACCTGCTCGACTCGTTCCCGCGGCTGGTGCTGATCCTGCTCGTGATCGCGGCATTCAAGCCGGACATCTACTATGTGATGGTGGTGGTGGGCATCACCAGCATGCCGGTGATCGCCAACCTCGTCGCCGGGAAGATCGCCTTTCTCCGGCAGAAGAGCTTCATCGAGGCTGCGCACGCGCTCGGTCTGCCGGCGCACACAGTGATCCTCAAGCACATCCTCTGGTTCAACTGCCGGGCACTGCTCGTGATCCAGGCCACT
>JBJMWH010000063.1:0-10171 GCA_045810245.1 Burkholderiales bacterium
CCGCTCCCGCCCGCCGCAAGCAGGGCCGGCGTTATCGCCGGATCATGGAGCGCGCCGGGCTCGTGAGCATGCCGCGCGAGTTCTTCCCACTGCTCGGAGATCCGAGCGAGGCTCGCCGGGTCGCGAACCAGTTCAACTGCAACATCGAGGGCCGAATCAGCCATATGTTCGAACTTGGATGCTCGACATTCTGGTGAGCCGAGTGGAGCGTCGCCACCGCCCGGCATAGTCCGGGCAGAGGTGGGCCGCATGGCACCCGCCTTGCTTGGCTCGTTCTTCTGATACCAAGGAGGTGCCATGGCCAAGACCGTCCTCGGGCTCTTCGACCACCTCGGCGCGGCGCAGGCTGCGCTGCGCGAGCTGGCCGGAAGCGGCATCGCCGAGCAGGACATCGGCTTCATGGCCGATCAGCAGCATGAGATCCCGAGCAGCGCGCACCTGAATGAAAGCGAAGGCGCGCCCTCGGATATCGAAATCGTGGTCACGGTCGCGACCGACCGGGAGTCCACGACCGAACTCGCCCGCTCGATCCTGCGGCGGCACGGGGCGATGGACCTCGACGAGCGCGATGTCGAATGGAAGAAGCAGGGCTGGAAAGGCCGCTTCGAGACCGAAGGCTATGGCGGCCCGGAGCGGCGGGTGAACAATACCCCTTGGCTCGGCCCCGAGCGACGCAAGGCCGGGTAACGCTTTTCCGCCCGCTTTTCCCGCGCTTTTCCTCCCGCTTTTCCCCCGTGAGGGCCCGATATCCTGTATAACGGAGGCTGATCCGCTCCAAGAGGCGGCCGGCCTAGCGGCCGCGTCCCAGCAAAGCCCGGGATACCGGGCTTTTTCGTTTCGGCAAGGACCGCATGGATAAGCGTAAAACGTGGCGTGCGCAGGAGCAGGCCCTTATCGAGCGCTGGAATGCGACTGCCACCCGGCAGCGCGACCTCGAGGCGGAGATCGCGCGCCAGAGGGACGCCGGCGGCGCGCCGAGCGCGCAACTGCTGCTCGACGCCGAGCGTTCGCGCTCCGAGATGGATACGGTCAGGCGCGAGGTCGCGCGGATGAAGGTGCAGTTCTCTACAGGGAAACGGTACTGATGAGCATCCCCGTCGTCGAAGGCAGGCGCTTCAAGCTCGGCAAGTACGAGGTGGTCGGACAGCCGATTCCGCAGTCCGCGCACATGCTGCGCTACACGGTGTTCGTCGACGGTATCCGCATCGGCGCGCTCGCCAGCGTGCCGACCGAGTCGGACTGCCGGTTTCTCGAGCATCCCCCGGCCGTCCCGCCGCTCAAGATCTATTCGGTCATCTACCGGCCTGGCCGCCCGAAAAAGGGCACCGTGCGGCCGACCGACAAGGCGCTGGCGCCCCCGGCCCTCGAGCTGCCGCACGAAATCGAGCTGCCGCGCAGCCGCGATAGCGAGTAACGCCTCGCGCACGCGCAGGAGCGTGCCCGGGCGAACAGCGGTTCAATCGGATTCATCGGGCGCACCGCCCACGCTCGCCAGGTCCTCCTGCTTCACCTTCTCCGTATTGAACTTGCCGGCGCGCTCGCGCATCGTCTTCAGCACGTCCTCGAGCGGCGGCGGCTCGCCCTGCATCCAGCGCAGCGGATTGATGCGCGCGATGACAAAGGCGCGCAGGTACGGGCTGACGAAGCCGCGTGCCTTGAGCTTCGCGATCACCGCCGCGACGCGCTCGTCGAGATCCATGACCAGGTCGGCGTGCCGCTCATGCTCTTTGACCGCTTTGGCGAGCGAATCCCCGGAAAATCGTTCGAGCCGGCGCACCACCGGGTTGTAGGCCCCGCCGGCGAACTTGCCGTTGCGCTCGTAGCACATGCCCATGGTGACGAGCGAGGCCTCCTCCAGGTAGTAGGCGAACTGCGTTTCCGGGCGCTTCGCGTCCTCGTCGATGAGGCCGCGGTAGATCCGGATCACCTCGAGCGATTTCTCGCGCAGGTTGTGCGCCTTCTCCGTATTGAGGGCGAGGATCTGCCACGCGATCTCGCGTTTCGGCACCACGAGCGCCGTGATCGCCCGGGCGCCGAGCCTGCGCATCGCCATCAGCCGGTGCATGCCGTTCGGCGTCCAGAAGCCCTTTTCCGGCGCGGTGACGGCGATGATCGGATCCAGGAACATCCCCGTGCGGTCCAAAACGTCTGCCAGTCGGCGGTGGTGGGCTTGCGACAGATCGCGCTGGAACGGCGTGGGCTCCACGCTTTCGATCGGCAGGATCGCCACCAGCACTGGCTCGCGGCCGAGCGGATCGCGGTAGGACCCGAGGAGATGCCCGCCTACGCTTTGGACGCGTTGCGCCGCCTCTTCGGCGGCGCCGCTGAGGTTGTCGAGACGCGATTCCGCGGGAGTCAACCCTCGCGTCGCGGGCTTGGCCTTCCTCGGCCGGCGCTTGGCCGGCGCCCGCTTCAGTCCCGACTTCGCTTTTGCCATGCCCGATTCTAGTAACTTCCAATCGGCCAGGTGCAATGCGCCGGTCGGTTCACGGATTCGTAACATACCGGCGCGTACACTGGAAACGCATGGCGTCCCTTCGGCAATGGTTCAGGCACCGGCGGCTGCAGCTTGGCGAGTGGCTCTACTGGCGCCGGCAGGCCGAGGTGCGCACAAAAAGAGCGGCCCTCCCCTCACGCTCCGCGCACGGCCGCTGATGCCAATCAACGCAAGGCGCTGAAGAACTCGTGGATCTCGCGTGCGAGCAGCTCAGGCTGCTCGAGCGCCGCGAAATGTCCGCCGCGCGGCATCACTGTCCAGCGCCGGATATCGGTGTAGGTTCGCGCCGCGAGGGACCGCGGCGGCCGCAGGATCTCCTTCGGGAATTCGGCGTAGCCGGTCGGGACGTCGACCGTCTTGCCCTCCGGAATCGGCCAGGGCCCGTGCATGCGCGCGTAGTAGGGCCAGAACGAGGCGCCGATCGCGCCGGTGAACCAATAGAGCGCGATGTTGGCGAGTAGGTCGTCGCGGCTCACGGCGTTCTCGATCGCGCCGTTACAGTCGCTCCACTTCCAGAACTTCTCCGCGATCCACGCCGCGAGGCCCGCCGGCGAGTCGGCAAGCGCGTAGGCGAGCGTCTGCGGCTTGGTTCCCTGGATCCACTGATAGCCGGTCTCTTCCTTCAGCCAGTGCGCGAGCTGCGCCAGGTACGAAGCCTCGTCTTCATTCTCCGGAGGAATTTTTGGGTCGCGGCGCTTGGGGTCACGGCTAATGGCGAGGAGGTTAAGATGGATGCCGATCAGCTTCTCGGGATGGCGCCAGCCGAGCACCGAGCTCACGAACGCGCCCCAGTCGCCTCCCTGCGCGGCAAAACGCCGGTAGCCGAGCACGTCGGTCATGAGCTCGGCAAAGAGCTCCGCGATGTCCTCGACAGCGAAGCGCTTCTGCCCCGGACGGAACGAGAGCGTGTAGCCGGGGAGCGAAGGCGCGACCACCGTGAAGCGCTCGGTGAGGAGCGGGATCAGGCGGCGGAACTCGATGATCGATCCCGGCCAGCCGTGCGAGAGCAGCAGCGGGATCGGATTCGGCCCCTTCCCCGGCTCGTGAATGAAGTGAAGCTCGATCCCGCCGAGCGGCACGGTGAACTGCCTGAAGCGGTTGAGGCCATTCTCCTGCGCGCGCCAGTCGAAGCCGCTGCTCCAGTAGGCGATGAGCCCCTCCATGTACGCGCGGCTCGTGCCGCTCGCCCAAGGCTCGAGCGGCGGTTCGTCGGGCAGGCGGGTACGCGCAAGGCGCCCGCGCAGGTCCTCGAGCGCGGCTTCCGGGATGCTCAGGCGAAACGGCGCGGGCTCGCGGTTCATCCGTCCTTTAGTATCTGCGAAATCCGTCAGGAGACGCCATGATCGACCTCTACGCGGCACCGACCTCGAACAGCATGCGCGCCCGCATGGCGCTCGAGGAATGCGGGCTCGCCTATACCTTCCACCCGGTCGCGCTCGAGAAGGGGCAGCACAAGACGCCGCAGTTCCTCGAGCTGAATCCGAACGCGCAGGTTCCGGTGATCATCGACCCCGACGGCCCGGGGGGCAAGCGGATTACGCTGTCGCAGTCGAGCGCCATCCTCATCTACTGCGCCGAGAAGTCCGGGAAGCTCATGCCGAAGGACGGCGCCGCGCGCGCCGCGATGTGGCAGGCGCTGATGAGCGGCTCGACCGATATCACTCCGACCATCGGGTCCATCTTCGCGGTGCAGCGCTCCAAGGAGCCGCACCCGCCGACCGCGGCGATGTTCAAGGACCGCTTCCGCCAATACCTGAAGGTCTGGGATGACGCGCTCGGCACGCAGAAGTATGCGGCGGGCGGCGAAATGACCATCGCCGACATCTCGCTCTACGCCGGCTGGGTGCGCAGCAAGGGTTCCTTGCCCGACCTGTGCGAGGGCCTGGCGAACCTCGAGCGCTGGGCGAAGGAGCTGGCCGCGCGCCCGGCAATGCAGCGCGCGACGAGATTCTGACCCCTTCAGTTGCGTTCCGGCGGCAGCGCAATCCGCGGCAGCCAGGAGAGCCACTCCTCCTTCGGCTTGTCGTACAGGAAGAAGACCGTGCCGGGCTTGACGCGCGGCGCCTTCTCGCTCGGCGTGGCGAATTCGATTCCGCCCGTGGCGATGGCGCGCAGCGATTCGATGTCGACCTCGATGCCCTTGAGCAGGCCCCCGTGCACGTTGACGCCGCTGGTATCCCAGAATGCCGAGCCCTGGCGAACCAAACCGGCGTAGCGCTCGTAGATGAGCACGTGCACGTCGGCCGAGGTGGCATTCGGCGCGAGCTCGACGTTCTGCACCACGCCGACCTCTACGCCCCGGTAATGCACCGGCGTGTTGGCGCGGATCGACCTCGGCCGCTCGGCGCGCAGCACGATCTTGAGCCCTTGCATGCCCAGACCGACCGGAGCGGAATCGAGCCCGGCGAATTCGTACGCCTTGGGCGCGTCCTCGTTCCTCGGCGGCAGCACCTGGATCTCCGGGCCGGTGAGCACCGTGTTGAGTCCCTGCACGTTGCCGAAGCCCACCTGCGGCCGCACGATCCAGAAGATCGCGCCCTCGCGCGCGACAGCGTTGGAGGCAGCGCGCTGCAGGCGCGTGCGCACGAGCACGTGCTTGTGGTCGCGGCTGAGCTGCACGCCGCTCACCTCGCCGATCACCACGCCGCGGTACTTCACCGGCGTGACGCCGACCCGAAGGCCGCCGCCGTCGCTGAAGCTGATCGTGATCTCGGGACCGCGCTCCTGGTAGCGCTGCCAGATGAGAAACCCGGCGACCGCTGCCGCGACCAGCGGAACCAGCCACGCGAGATTGAAGAGGCGCCGCCGACGCAGCCGCGCCTTGGGCAGCTCCTCGCCGGTCATGCCCGGCGCCCCTCTCGGGTCCCTCGATCCCATATGGTGCGCGGGTCGAAGCTCGCGGAAGCGAGCATGGTCAGCACCACCACCGCGGTGAAGGCGATGAGGCCCGGCCCGGGCAGGATGGTGGCGATCTGGCCGAGTTTCACCAGCGCCACGAGGATGGCGAGGAGAAAGACGTCGAGCATCGCCCAGGGGCCGACGACGTCGATGAAGCGATAGATGCGAGTGCGGCTGTGCAGGCGCCGCCCCAGGCGAAAGCGCGCGCTGATCACGAGATACAGCAGCCCCGTGAGCTTGAGGATCGGGACCGCGATGCTGGCGAGGAATACGATGAGCGCGACGAAGTATTGCTTCGACTGCGCGAGGCTTACCACGCCGTCCCACACCGTGCTCTCACTATAGGCACCGTAGAAATGCATCCGCAGGATCGGATAGATGTTGGCCGGAAGGTAGAGAATCAGCGCCGCCACGGCGAGCGCCGCCGTAACCTGGAGGCTGCCGTGCGGTCCCTCGCTCACCGTCGAGCCGCAGCGGGGACACTCGGCGCGCTGTCCGCGAGGGAGCGGCTCGACCTGGAGGGTGAGTCCGCAGGTCGGGCAGCACAAGACGTCGGGTCGGACCATCTCCGTCTTCCAGCAACTTACGGGCCATGAGCCAACCAAGATCGTTCGCCGCCCTGCGCCAGCCGAGGTTTCGCCTCTTCTTCGTCGGCGTGGCCTCGGTGATGATGGCCGACGCCGTCGAGCACGTGATCAGCTACTGGGTCATGTTCCAGAAGTTCCATTCGCCCACGCTCGCCGGCTTCGCCATCGTTTCGCACTGGCTGCCGTTTCTCCTGTTCTCGGTCTACAGCGGCGCGGCCGCCGACCGGTACGACCCGCGCCGCATCATCCAGATCGGAATGGGCCTGTTCATGGCGGCCTCGCTCGGATGGGGACTGCTCTTTGTCACCGACACGCTCCAGATGTGGCATGCGGCGGTGCTGCTCATCGTGCACGGCTGCGCCGGGGCGACCTGGGGTCCGTCGGCGCAGGTGCTGATCCACCACATGGTCGAGCCGCAGACGCTGCCGAGCGCGGTGCGGCTCACGGCGACCGCGCGCTGGGCGGGGTTAATGCTCGGCCCGGCCGCCGGAGCGCCGCTTCTCCTGCTGCTCGGTCCCACCTACGGCATCCTGGTGAATGCATTCATCTACCTGCCGTTCCTGCTCTGGGTGCGGAGGGTCCCGTTCAGCCGCAAGGCGACGCCGCCCCCGCTGCGCGGCTTCGGTGACGTGGCTGCCGCGGCGCGCGTCGTCGCGGCCAATCGCGTGCTGCTGTCGATGACGCTCCTCGCAGGCTGCGCGTCGCTGCTGGTGGGCAATGCCTACCACGCGCAGCTGCCGGAATTCGCGCGCGATTTCGGACACGTCGGTGCCGACGTCACCTACAGCATGCTGTTTGCAGCCGATGCGCTCGGCGCGCTGACCGCGGGCCTCGTCCTCGAGAGCCGCGGCCTGCTCGCGGCGCGTGCGCGCACGGCCTTCGTGCTCGCGATCCTCTGGTGCCTCGCCATCGGCTCGTTCGCGCTCTCGGCGTCCTATCCGCTCGCGCTTGCGCTCCTCTTCGCCGCCGGATTTCTCGAGCTCTCGTTTTTCGCCATGGCGCAGACACTCGTCCAGCTGCACGCGCCGGCCGAGCTCCGCGGCCGGGTGATCGGGGTCTTCATCATGTCGGCCATGGGGCTGCGCGCATTCAGCGGAGTGACGGTCGGAGTCGGCGGAAGCCTGATCGGCATCCACGCGTCGCTCGCGATCAGCGCGGGGGTCCTGTTCGCTCTGCTGGTATTCGGTTTCGCGCTTGCGACAAGATGGCGATCTTGAGCGCCGACCTCGAGGCCGCATCGAAGCTCGCCCGCGCCGGCCGGTTCGGCGACGCCGCCGGTCTCTACCGTGAGCTCCTCGCCAGGGATCCGGATCACCCGGAGGCGATCCATTTCCTCGGCATCTGCCTGGTGCGCTCGGGGCGGCGCGACGAGGGCTTGCCGCTGGTCGAGCGCTCGGTGCGGCTCGCGCCGGCGAACGCGCTGTACCGGCAGAATCTCGGCCTGCTGCTCGCCGAAGCCGGCGAGCCAGCGGCCGCCGCGGCGCAGTTCCAGGAGATCCTGGCGCTCGAGCCCGGCAACGCCACCGCGCACAACTATCTCGGCATGGCGCAGCAGAAGCTCGGCCGCCTCGACGAGGCGCTCGCGTCCTACGGGGAAGCGCTGCGCCTGCGGCCGGGCGACGCGTCTGCTGCCAACAACCTGGGCTACTGCCTGCTTGAGCGCGGCGACGTCGAAGGTGCGCTCGAGGCGCTGCGCCGCTCGCTCGCGGCCCATGCCACGAACCCGATAGCGCACAACAACCTCGGCAACGCCCTGCGAACCCGGGGCGATCTGCAAGGCGCGCTGCAGAGCTACCGCAACGCGCGCGCGCTCGCACCGCAATCCGCCGGCGTGCACTACAACCTCGCCCTGACGCTGCGCGATCTCGGCGATCCGCAGGCCGCCCTCGAGGCCGCGCGCGCGGCGGTGCGCTGCGATCCGGCGCACCGCGCCGCGTGGCAGGTCTTCGTCGAAGCGCTGGCAGGGATGCGCTTCACGGCATGGAACGCGGACCTCGCGGCCGACTGCGAGCGGCTTCTTTGCGAGAGCGAAGTCGATGTCCAGCCGGGCGCCGAGGCGATGCTGAGCCTCGCGCGCGCGGGCCCGCGGGGACGGCTGTTCCTGCTGTTGCTCGAGCATGCGCTTGTCGCCGACGAGGGCTTCGAGCGCGAGATGACGGCGCTGCGCGGTAAGTTGCTCGCCTCGCCTTCGCTCGAGCTGTGCTGCGCGCTGGCGCAGCAATGCTTCCTCAACGAGTACGTCTGGACCGAGGGCGAAGCCGAAACCGCGCGCCTCTCGGAGCTCGAGCGCTCGGCGAAAACGCCGCTCGAGCTCGCCGCGCTCGCGATGTATCGCCCACTGCACGGGCGCGAAAAGCCGCCCGGCGGCGGCGACGCGTTCGAGCGCATGTGGCGGCGGCTCGTGGAGGAGCCGGCCATCGAGCGCGCGTCGACCATCGCGTCGCTGACGGCAGTGCGCGACGAGGTTTCGCGCCGGGTCCAGGCGCAGTACGAGACCAACCCGTACCCGCGCTGGCAGCGCGCGCCGGTGCCGGGCGCCTTTCCTCTCCCGCGCATGCTGCGCTCGCTCTTTCCGCACGCCGACCCGGCGAAGCTCGCCGCGCCCGACGCACCGGATATTCTCATCGCCGGCTGTGGAACCGGGCGCCACGCGGCGATCACCGCGCAGTTGCAGGCGCACGGCCGCGTGCTCGCGGTCGACATCAGCCGCGCGAGCCTCGCTTACGCGATGCGGCGCTGCGCCGAGCTCGGGCTTGCCAACATCCGCTTCGCCCAAGCCGATCTGCTCGAGCTCGGCGCGCTCGGGAAGCGCTTCGACCTGATCGAGTGCAGCGGCGTGCTGCACCACACTCGCGAACCCCTGGAGGGCTGGCGCGTGTTGCTGTCGCTGCTCAAGAACGGCGGCTTCATGAAGCTCGGCCTGTACTCGGAGGCCGCGCGCAGAAACATCGTCGCCGCTCGTGAGTGGGTGAAGGGATTATCGGTGAGCGAGGCGAGGCGGCGCATTTTCGAGCTTCCGGCGAACCACCCTGCGCGCGCCGTGACCTCGTTGCGCGACTTCTACAGCGCCTCGGGCGCGCGCGATCTCCTCCTGCACGTACAGGAGCATCGCTTCACGATCCCCCAGCTCGCCTCGGCCATCGCGGGGCTCGGCGTCGAGTTCCTCGGCTTCGAGCTGGCGGGAAAGAAGCTCTCCATGTCGCTCGAGCAGTGGGACGCCTACGAGACCGCCAATCCGGATACCTTCGCCTCGATGTACCAGTTCTGGATCCGCAAGCCCTGAGGAGAGACCCATGAAGGAGTGGAACACCGGCCTGATGGCCCATCTGGGAATGCGCTTCGTCGAGGTCGGGCCCGACAGAGTGGTCGCCGAGCTCGACCTGCGCAGCGAGCTCGCGACCGTGGGCGGCGCCGTCCACGGCGGCACGCTGATGGCGCTTGCCGATACCGTCGGAGCGGCCGGCACCGCGGCGATGGGGCTGCGAACTGCGACGCTCGAGTCGAAGACCAACTTCTTCTCCGCAGCGCTGCAGGGAACGATCCGCGCCGAGTCGATGGCGCTCCACAAGGGCAAGCGCACCCACGTGTGGCAGACGCGGGTCACGGACGCAAGCGGCCGCCTCCTTGCGCTCACCATCCAGACCCAGATGATCCTGTGAACGGCATGCTGGCCGCGATCGTTTCGAGCGCGCTCGGCGGCTCGGCGGCGGCGCTCACGCGCTACGCCATCGGCGCCTCCGATCCGGTGACGCTCGCAGCGTTTCGCTTCGGCATCGGCTTTCTCCTGATCCTGCCGCTCGCGCTCGCCTCGGGCGCGCGGTTTCCGCACGGCACCGACCGGCTCGCGGTCGGCGCGCTCGGGGTGCTGTTCTTCGCGCTGTTCTTCTTCATGTACAACATCGCGATGAGCCTGACGAGCGCGGCGCGCGGCGCGCTCGCCCTGTCGGTGCTGCCGCTCACCACGATGCTCGCCGCGGCGCTCCTCGGACGCGAAGAGCTCACGCGCCGCAAGAGCTGCGGTGTGCTGATCGCCATCGCCGGAGTCGCGCTCGCGCTCTCGGCCGGGCTCGCCGACGCGCCGGCGGGCGCCTGGCGCGGCGACCTGATCATGGCGGGCGCTACGATCTGCATGGCCCTCTACAACGTCTGGTCGCGGCCGCTCATGGCGCGCTCGAGCATGCTCGGCTTC
>JBJMWH010000064.1:0-7440 GCA_045810245.1 Burkholderiales bacterium
CACGAGCCGAGGCAAATCGCGCCGCACGAGCGGCTCGCCGCCGGTCAGGCGGATCTTCTCGACGCCAAGGCCGGCGAAGATGCGCGCCAGGCGCGCGATCTCCTCGAAGCCGAGGATCGCATCGTGCGGCAGGAACTTGTAGGTCGAGTCGAACACTTCGCGCGGCATGCAGTACACGCAGCGGAAATTGCAGCGGTCGGTGACCGAGATGCGCAGGTCGCGCATCGGCCTCCCGAACGTGTCCGCGAGCTGGCCGCCGCGGAACGCGGGCGCCGGGGCGCGAATGGCCCCGCCGGCAACGATGGGAATGACCTTCGTCGGCATGGGTGTATATCCGGAAGATCATACAGCAGCCCCCGCCCGGCACCGAGACGGTTTTCCGCTCGGTTTCCCGCTACTTTCCCGGCTTAGGAGCGGTATCGGGACTCTTCGGTCCCGCGGCGTCTCCCTTCTGCTGGAAGTCGCGATGCTGCGCCGTGCTCTTCGGGTCGACCTGACCCTGCTGCGGATTGGCGCCTTCCTTCTTTTCTGCCGGCGACGCGGTCTGGCCCGCGCTCGCCGGCGACTGGGGCGTATTGACCTGTGGTGTCGTGGGTGTATTGGTCTGCGACTGGGGCGGCGCTGTGTCAGCACTGGCGGCAGGCTTTGCCCGGTCGGAACTCTTGTTGCATCCGGCAGCCAATGCAAGCGCGGCGGCCAGAACGAAGATCTGCAGACGCATACTTTCTCTCCTTGATTTGGATGGCATCGAGAGAGTGCAAAGCGCATGCCGCCCCTGCCGGATGGCTTACACTGGCGCATTGATGAGCAAACCGACGCATTGATGAGTAAACCGAGTTTCCCGGTGGGTGTCGTGATGCAGCGCCGAGCGGTGCAGAACCGCTGGATCGACTGCGTGTGGGAGCCCTGGGGCGTGCTCGCGAGCGATGAGCGCGGCGCGCCGCGGCGGCTGCTCGAAGAGCCCGGCTTCGCGCAATGGCTGCATCCGGGGTTCACGCTGCAGCTCCACCGCGACGAAGCCGAAGGCTATTACCTCAATGTGTCGGGGCCTGCGCCGAGCGTGTTCGTCCTCTGGCGCATGGACGAAGACCGCGGCCTGCCCCTCGAGGTCACCGTGAGCTCGGAGGAGGCGGGGCGCTGGCTCGACGGCGGCCACTCGGTGGACCGCGTCGGCATGCCGCCGGAGATCTTCGCCTGGGTGGGCGACTACGTGGAGCATAACTACCGCCCCGAGCCGAAGAAGCGCATCAAGCCGCGCTCGTTCAAGCATCCGAAGGACCGGGTGTGAGCGTGGCGGAAGAAAAGGAGAAGTTCCTCAGCCGCTGGTCACGGCTCAAGAGCGAGTCGAAGGATCCCGGTCCCGGTGAAAAAACTGAAGGAGCCCCGGTAAAAGGCGAGGAAGCTCCAATGCCGGTTCTGCCCGCGCTGGACGAGCTCACGTCGGAATCGGATTTCACCGGCTTCATGCATCCGAAGGTCGACGAGGCGCTGCGCCGCGCTGCCCTGAAGAAGCTCTTCAGCGATCCGCATTTCAACGTGCCGGACCCGTACGAGCCTTTTTCGGGCGACTGGACCGGCGGCGAGCCGATCTCGGAGGAGATGCTGGCGACGCTGAATCAGGCTCGCACGCTGCTTTTCAACAAGGAAGAAAAGAAGGAGCAGGCGAAGGACGCGTCGCAGGCGGTCGACGACGGCGCTCCCGTTGCGGAACAGAAATCGGAAACGAAAGACGATGACGGCGGAAGGAAAGACGCTTAAGGTCTGCAGCTGCAACCGCACGGTCGCGATCGACGCGGCCGCGCTCGGCGCCGCATTGAAGACCGGCGCGCCGCTCTCGCTCCACCACCAGCTCTGCCGCAAGGACGCGGGCGCGTTCCAGGCGGCGCTCGGCCAGGCCGACGACGTGGTGGTCGGATGCACGCAGGAAGCGCCGCTTTTCGGCGAGCTCGCGGCAGGTTCAACTGCGAAAGTCCGCTTCGTCAATCTGCGCGAGCACGCGGGCTGGTCGCCCGAGGCAAGCGCGGCGACGCCGAAGATGGCGGCGCTTCTCGCCATGGCGGCGCTGCCTGATCCGCAGCCCGCGCCGGCGGTGCAGTTCAGGTCCGATGGCGAAGTGCTCATCATCGGCCCGGCCGAGGCCGCGCTCGACTGGGCGCAGCGGCTTTCCGAGACCCTATCCGTCAATGTTCTAGTCAATGGAAAAGGCGAGCTGCCGCTCGAGCGCGGCTTCCCGCTCTGGTCCGGGAAAGTGACCGCGCTGTCGGGCTGGCTCGGGGCATTCGAGGTCGAGTGGCGCCAGGAGAACCCGATCGACCTCGAGGTTTGCACGCGCTGCAACGCGTGCATCCGCGCCTGTCCCGAGAGCGCGATCGACTACGGCTACCAGATCGACCTCGACAAGTGCAAGGCGCACCGCAGCTGCGTGACGGCCTGCGGCGAGATCGGCGCCATTGACTTTTCCCGCCTCGAAAATCAGAGGAAGGAGCGGTTCGATCTGGTGCTCGACCTGTCACGCGAGCCGCTCCTGCGCACCCACGAGCTGCCGCAGGGCTACTTCGCACCGGGCGACGATCCGCTCGAGCAGGCGCTCGCGGCACAGAAGCTCGTATCGCTTGTCGGGGAGTTCGAAAAGCCGCGCTTCTTCGCCTACAAGTCGAAGATCTGCGCGCACAGCCGCTCCGGGCGCGAAGGCTGCAACCAGTGCATCGACGTGTGCTCGAGCGGCGCCATCCGCGCCGACGGCGACCACGTGCGGGTGGAGCCGCATCTCTGCGCCGGCTGCGGCGGCTGCGCCACCGTGTGCCCGTCGGGGGCCATGGCCTACGCCTATCCGAACGTGCCCGAGATCGGCCTGCGCCTCAAGGCGGCGCTTTCCACCTATAGCGATGCAGGCGGCCGCGAGGCGTGCATCCTCTTCCACGACGCCCGCGAGGGGCGGGCGCGGGTTCTAGAACTCGGCCGGCGCGGAAAGGGCCTCCCGGCGCGGGTCATCCCGGTCGAGTGCTTCCATGTCGCCTCGATCGGCATCGACCTGATGCTGGGGGCGCTCGCCTACGGCGCCAGCCAGGTCCTGGTCCTTGCGACCGAGAAGCTCGCCGAGGGCTATGCCGCCGCGCTGCAGCGGCAGATGGGGCATGCCCAGACCATCCTGCACGGCCTGGGCTATGGCGGCAGCCATTTCCGCGTGGTGACCGACCTGAATGACGTATGGGGATTGAAGCCGGCGGCCGGCGTGGCGAAAGCGGCCAGCTTCAACCTCGCGCCCGACAAGCGCACTACGCTCGACTTTGCGCTCGAACACCTGGCAAGGGACCGCAAGGTGCAGGAGATCAGGCTTGCGGCGGGCGCCCCATTCGGCACGCTCGCGGTCGACAAGACCACCTGTACGCTATGCAAGGCCTGCATCGGTGCCTGTCCGGAATCGGCGCTCCTCGATTCACCCGATACGCCGAGCCTGCGCTTCATCGAAAGGAACTGCGTGCAGTGCGGGTTGTGCGCGAATACCTGCCCCGAGGACGCAATCGCGCTCGTGCCGCGCCTGCTCCTCGGGTCCCAGGCGAAGGAGCCCGTGACCCTGAACGAGGCTCAACCGTTCAACTGCGTGCGCTGCGGCAAGCCTTTCGGCACGCGGCAGATGGTCGAGAACATGCTCGGCAAGCTTTCGGGTCACTCGATGTTCGCCGGCAGCACACGGCGCCTGCAGATGTGCGGCGATTGCCGGGTGGTCGACATGATGGAAAACACGACCGAAGCGAGCATCCTCGACTATCCGAAACGGTGAGCGGCGCGCAGCCTCTTAACTTTGTCTTAAGTCTTCCACCGGAAGAAGTGGCACGAGCGAACTTCTATGGTCTTCTGGCGCGCCTGTTTTACGGTCCACCCGATGCCCAACTGCTGGAAACCCTAGCTGGTGCCTCGGGAACGGACGCCGAAGACGGCGACATCGGCCCGGCGTGGGAGCGGCTTTGCCTCGCCGCCGGACAGACCGATAACGAAGCGGTGCGCGACGAGTACGACACCGTGTTCGTCGGCACCGGCAAGGCGCCCGTCACACTGTATACATCCGCTTATTCCATCCGCTACGCCACCGAAGCGCCGCTCGCCGAGCTGCGCGGCGAGCTTTCGGCCCTGGGGCTCGCGCGCCGGGAAGCGGTGAGCGAGCCTGAAGACCACATCGCAGCGCTTTGCGACGTGATGCGCCACCTCATCGCCGTGCAAAAACGCGACCTCCCCACGCAGAGCGCGTTCTTCAAGCGCTGGATCGGCACGACCGCGGGCCCGTTGTGCGACGCAATAGAAGCCGAGCCGAACCTCTCTTTCTACAAATCGGTCGGGCGCTTCGCGAAAGCCTTCTTCGACATAGAGCAGAGCGCGTTCGAAATGCTCTAGAATCGTGCGGTATTCGGTATTCATATGCAGGCCGGTACATAACTAATCTAAACGGAGGCTGCGCATGAGCGAGCGCGCGAAGCGTCTTTCCCGTCGTAATTTCCTGTTCGCCGCCAGTGCTGGCGGTGTTGCAACCGCCGCGGCGATCGTGGCGAAGAGCTCTTCCTCTCCCCAGTCCACCGACAAGAGCAAGCGCGCGACTCGCGGCTACCACGCGAGTGAGCACGTCAATAACTACTACCGCACCACCAAGGTTTAGGAGCGCCCCATGCTGCTGACCCGCAAAGCAACCAGCGAAGCGGTTCCACAGGCTCGCCTTTCGCGCGGCCTTCCGACAAGCAAGACGATCGACCGACGCGCGTTCCTCAAGCGCTCGGGGATCACGCTCGGCGCTGGCGCCGTCGCCTCGCAGCTGCCCTTCAGCATGATCGGCGAGGCGCAAGCCAAGGCCGAGGAGGGCAAGGCCGAAGTGAAGCGCTCGGTGTGCACGCACTGCTCCGTGGGTTGCGCCATCGATGCAGTGGTGGTGAACGGCGTGTGGGTGCGCCAAGAGCCGGTGTTCGACTCGCCGATCAACCTCGGCGCGCACTGCGCCAAGGGCGCCTCGGTGCGCGAACACGGCATGACGCACGACTCGCACCGCCTGAAGTACCCGATGAAGCTCGAGGCCGGCAAGTGGAAGCGCCTCACCTGGGACCAGGCCTACGACGAGATTTCAGCGAAGATGCTGGCGATCCGCAAGGAGAGCGGGCCCGATTCGCTGTTCCTCGTCGGCTCCTCCAAGCACAATAACGAGCAGGCCGAGCTCCTGTGCAAATGGGCGCGCCTGTGGGGCACCAACAACACCGACCACCAGGCGCGCATCTGCCACAGCACCACGGTCGCCGGCGTGGCCCAGACCTGGGGCTACGGGGCGATGACCAACTCCTACAACGACGAGCAGAACTCGAAGTCGCTGATGTTTCTCGGCTCCAACGCCGCCGAGGCGCACCCGGTGTCGATGCTTCACACGCTGCACGCGAAGGAGAACGGCGCCAAGGTGATCGTGGTGGATCCGCGCTACACCCGCACGGCGGCCAAGGCCGACTATTACGTGCGCCACCGCTCTGGCAGCGACGTCGCATTCATCTTTGGCGTGCTGCACCACGTCTTCAAGAACAGCTGGGAAGACAAGAAGTACATCCATGACCGCGTCTACGGCATGGACGAGGTGAAGAAGGAAGTGATGGCGAAGTGGACGCCGGACAAGGTGACCGAGGTCACCGGCGTGCCCGAGGAGCAGGTGTTCCAGGTCGCCAAGATCCTGGCCGAGAACCGGCCGGGCTTCATCATCTGGGCGATGGGACAAACGCAGCACACCAATGCCAACGCGATCGTGCGCGCGTCGAACATCCTGATGCTCGCGCTCGGCAATGTCGGGCGCTCGGGCGGCGGCTGCAACATCTACCGCGGCCACGACAACGTGCAGGGCGCCACCGACGTCGGCCCGAACCCGGACACGCTGCCGGGCTATTACCCGGTCGCCGTACCGGGCTCGTGGACGCACTGGGCGCGCGTCTGGAACGTCGACCTCGAGTGGCTGAAGAAGCAGTACGTCTCCGAGGCGATGATGGCCAAGCCCGGCATGACGGTGTCGCGCTGGATCGACGGCGTGATGGAAAAGAACGACGCCATCGACCAGGACCCGAACCTGCGCATGATCTTCTTCTGGGGCCATGCGCCGAACTCGCAGACGCGCGGCTCCGAGATGATCGAGGCGATGAAGAAGCTCGATCTCATGGTGGTGCTCGATCCGTATCCGTCGGCGAGCGCCGCGATGTTCGCCAAGGTGCGCAAGGACGGCGCCTACCTTCTGCCGATCGCCACTCAGTTCGAAACCGAGGGCTCGGCCACCTGCTCCAACCGCTCGCTGCAGTGGCGCGAGAAAGTCATCGACCCGCTGTTCGAATCGCGCACCGACCACATGGTGATGTACCAGCTCGCGCAGAAGCTCGGCTTCGGCGACCAGTTCATCGGCAAGAAGGACGGCAAGCAGCTCCTGCGCCTGGTCAAGGGCAAGGGCGGCGAGGAGCCGTCGATGGAAGACGTGCTCAGGAACGAGATCAACGCCGGCTGCTGGACCATCGGCTACACCGGCCAGTCGCCCGAGCGGCTGCAGGCGCACATGAGGAACATGCACGTCTTCGATGTGAAGACGCTGCGTGCGCGCGGCGGCAAGGACGCGAAGACGGGTTATGACCTGACCGGCGACTACTTCGGTCTGCCTTGGCCCTGTTACGGCAAGGCGGAGATCAAGCATCCCGGCTCGCCGAACCTGTACGACACCTCCAAGCACGTGATGGACGGCGGCGGCTGCTTCAGGGCGCTTTTCGGCATCGAGCGCGACGGCGTGAACCTGCTCGCCGAGGACGGCTCGTATCCGAAGGGCGGCGAGATCACCTCGGGCTACCCGCAGTTCGACCATGTGCTGCTGAAAAAGCTCGGCTGGTGGGACGAGCTCAGCGACGCGGAGAAAAAGGAGGCCGAGGGCAAGACCTGGGCGAACGACACCTCAGGCGGCATCCAGCGCGTGGCAATGAAGCACGGCTGCATGCCCTTCGGCAATGCCAAGGCGCGCGCGGTAGTGTGGAACTTCCCCGACGCCATTCCGCAGCACCGCGAAGCGCTGTTCAGCCCGCGCCCGGACCTGGTGGAGAAGTACCCGACCCACGACGACGTGAAGGTGTTCTGGCGCCTGCCGACCCTCTTCAAGTCGGTCCAGCAGCAGGCGGTGAAGGACAACGTGGCGAAGAACTTCCCGCTGATCCTGACGAGCGGCCGCTTGGTCGAGTACGAGGGCGGCGGCGAGGAGACGCGCTCCAACCCGTGGCTCGCCGAGCTGCAGCAGGACAACTTCGTCGAGATCCACCCAAAGGCGGCGGCCGACCGCGGCATCCGCAACGGCGAGTACGTCTGGGTCAGCACGCCCGGCAAGAACGCAGGCGGCGGCAACGTGAAGATCAAGGTCAAGGCGATGGTCACCGAGCGCGTCGGTCCCGACACCTGCTTCAT
>JBJMWH010000065.1:0-7377 GCA_045810245.1 Burkholderiales bacterium
GATATCCGGCGAAAGGTCCGTCGGCCAACTTTGGCAGCTGCCGATAGTAGCCGGGAGGCAAATCGTCACGAATTTCGCGGATCTGCTCTTCGACGAGGTGGTAATTGTCGAGCAGCCACTCGGCGGCCGGCGTAATGGCCCGCCCCTCGCCGACCGCGCCTGCAATGGCGCGATACGCCCGGAGCAGGACCGACTCGTTTTCCTTCAGCCGGATGGCGAGCGATCGGCCGCTCGTCGATCCCGCGGCGACGGGCTGGGCGGCCGCCAGGCTTTCGGCATGCTGCTCGAGGCGCTCGGCACTGAAGAGCTCCTCGCGGATGGATGCTTCGCTATTCCACGGTACGGCCTGCGACGCGCCCCCTAAGGGGAGCAGAGTGGAGATCAATCCGACCTATGAACCGCGTGCGCGGACTGCGGCGATGATTTTCTCGAGGCGCGCGCGCGAGAGCTCGTCGGGGCGCGGCGTGGCAGAGGCGTCGAGAAGCCAGCGCTCGATGTCGGCGGGCGTGGTCGCGCTGGGTCGGCGGTTTTCCATCGCGAATTTCAGCGCGTTCATCTTCAATTGCCGGCGCGCGGCTTCGAACTCGGGCGGGCTGTCGAGGCTCAGGCCAACTTCGAGGTTGAGGAGGGTGTCGGGGAGGGTTTGCGGCTTCGCGGCGCTCTTGCCCTCGAAGCGCGCGTCCATCGCGGTCTTCCATCCCGCGGGGAGGTCGGTGAGGGCACTCCAGCGGGATTCCAGCTCGGGTGAGTCGGGCGAGGCTTCGCGCTCGTCGCAGAGGCGCATGGCGATGAGGAGGGCGTCGTATTTTGCTTGAGCGGCGCGCTCGGCGAGCTCGCGCAGGCGCTTGGAGGCGGACTCCCGAGCCGAGCGGAAACGGGCTTCGATCCTGGCGGCGTGCGGCCCGTGAATACGGGGGCTCGAGCGCCAGGCGGTGTCGGCGTCCGCCAAGGCGCGCTTGATCTGCGCGGCGCCGCTGTCGGGAGGCAAGGCGAGGAGGGTATCGATGACCGCTTCGCGCGCCTTGAGCGGGGCGTTGGCCTCGGCTTCGCGGGCGGCGCGCGCCGCGTCGCGCGCGGTGAACACGGCGTCGGTGGCCGCCTTGAACGCGGTCCACAGCGCGTTCTCCTCGCGCCGCGGGAGCGGCAGGGCTTTGGCGTGGGCTTGCCACTGGGTCTGCAGCGCGCGCACCTTGTCGATCGAATCGCGCGCGGGCGGCGTGGCGGCGCCGAGCTCCTTCGCCGCGGCGATGAGGCGCTCGCGCTCCTGGCCGGCATCCTTGTAGGCTTGAGCAAGCGGTTGTTCGAGCGCGCGGAGCGCGGCAGTGAAGCGCGTGTCGACGGCCTTTTCGCCCTTCTGGGCTTCGCGCGGCACGGTGTGCTCGACCGGTCCCAGTTTGCGCCAGGCGACTCTGGCGTCTTCGACGGTGCGGGCGAGGGCGCGCCAGTCGGGCGCGGCGGGATCGAATTTCGATCTTGCTTCGGCGATGCCTTCGATGATCTTGTTGCGCGCGGCGAGGTTCTCGGTGCGCGCGGCCTTGAGCTTCTCCAGGTGCGCCGCCACCGGCACGTAGGCGGCCTTCAGAGCGCCGTCGAACGCGAGCCACAACGGCTTGTTGGTCGCGCCGCCGAGCTTGTCGATCTCCTTCCAGCGCTCGCGCAGCTTGTCGATGGCCTCGGCGTGCGCCTTGAGCTCGAGCTTATCGCCGGCCCTGGCCGCAAGGGCCTGCGCCTCGGCGACGAGCTCCTCGCGGCGCTGGCCGCCGCTCCAGCGTTGCCAGTCGCGCAGGCGCTGCTGCTCCTGGCGCAGCGAGTCGATGCGCCGGGTGAGCGCGGCGTTCGCCGGGCCGGTCTTGAGCGCGCCGTCGATCGCCGCCATGAGGCGCGTGAGCTCCGCGACGTGGCCCGCGGCCTGCGCGGCCTCTGCGAGCTCGACCTGGCGCTGCATTCCGGCGAGGTGCTTCTTCCTTTGCTGCGCGCTTTCTTCGCCTTCGCGCGTGCGGCGCGCATCGTGCTCGAGCTGCCGTTCGTGGCTGCTCGCGTTGTGCCACTCGGTGAAGCGGTGGGTGAGAACGGCCTGGAGCGTGCCGTCCGACACCTCGGGGAAGGCCCGCCATTGCTCGATCTTCGCCTTTTCGTCGGCCTCGTCGGCGGCGCCGGCGGCGGGCAGGGATTGCAGAAACTCGGCGCGCTGCGCCACGCTCGAGGCGAGCGCGAGGGCGCGATTCGCGGCGTCGATCCTGCCGGCGCCGCGCTCGTCGCCCGCCCTGGCGGCCGCGGGCGCTTCGTTCAGCAGCTGCAGCAGCGTCGCTGCCCGGGCGGCGGTGGCGGCCGAGTGCGTTGCGACCGCGGCGCCGCGGGCCAGCTCCGGGAGGCCAGCCGTCAGCGCGTTCATCGCAGCCTCGGCGGCGGCGAGCCAGCGCGCGAGCGCCTGCTCGCCCTCGCCGTGCTCGCGCACCTTGGCGCCAAGCTCGGCGCGCGCGGCGGCGAACTCGTTTGCGAGCGTCTCGTCGAATGCGGCGACATTGAGCGCAGCCCAGGCACGGTCGAGCTCCACCAGGCGATTGGCCGGAACGGTCTCCTGTTCGAGCAGTCCGCGCGCGGTCGCGATGAGACCCGGCGCTTCGGCAAAGGCCTGGCGCCGCGCGACGGCGGTTTCCCAGCGCCCCTTGGCGGCGCGGTAAAGGCGCTTATCCTGGTCGCGGAACTCGCGCGTCGCCTGCTTGAGCGCGTCCTCGTGGGTCAGCGCGGCGAGCGCGGCGAGCTTGAGATCGATCTCGGGCGCCTCGCGGGCGAGCTGCAGCAGCGCGGGGTCGTCGGCCTTCGCCGATGCGATTCTCTCGCGCCAGGCCTGCAGCTCGGAATCGGAAGCGCCGGAAGCGGCCGGCTCGCCCGCGCGCTGCGGCGCGGCTGCGGCGAGCTGCCCGGTCCCCTTGTTGAGAAGCTTGTCGAACATGCCTCAAGCGGAGCTTACCTCATCGCCGCGGCCGGCTCTGCGGTCAGCGCAGCGTTTTCGCCGTCGCGGTAGCGGAATAGGGCGACCACCCGGCGCCGTTGTAGGCGCGCACGCGATAGGAATAGCTTTTGCGGGCGGCGAGGCCGCTGTCCGAGAACGAGGTGGCGCTGCCGGCAACGCGCGCGATCTCGCCGAAGCGGCTGCATGGGGACGCACAGCGCTCGATTGCCACCAGGGTCTGGTCGGTCGACTTGTCGGTCCATAGTAACGCGATCTGGCTGGAAGAGAACGCCGTGGCGGCGAGGTTCACCGGTGCGGCGGGGGCTGCCGCCACCACCGGCGTGATCGACGTGCTGGTCGTGCCGCTTGCCGCGGCGACGGCGCCGACCGCGACCTGTGCGCCGCTGGAGGGCGCGGAATCGGCGCTGAACCCGTGCGCGACCACGCGATAGCCGTAGACCGAGCCTTCGAGCACCGCGAAATCATCGAAGCTGGTGGCGTCCGCGGCCAACGTGCGTCCGATCTTGGCGTAGGCAGTGCAGCCCGCGCCGCTGCAGCGGTAGATGTCGTACCACAGCTCGTTCGACGCGTTGTCCGTCCAGGCGAGCGTCGCCTTGTAGGAAAACCCGCTGAAGACCGCGCTCGCGCTCAGCGCCGTGGGTGCCGCGGGTGCGTCGCCGAGGCCGGTCTGGCGATAGCGCGCGGTATACATCTGGCCGTAGCCCTGGACGAAGAGGCTCACGCCGTCGTCGCCCACTCGCACCGCGTTGCCCGAGAACCCGTCGGCCGAGCCGATCGTCCACTGCGGGGCGCCCGCGGCGCTGTACTTGAGCGTCACCATGCGCAGGTACTGGCTGCCGTTGGCGGCGATGACCGCCGGGCCGCCCGTCCCGGTCACGTAGACGTTGTCGAATGGATCGACCGCGACGAAGTTGGGAATCTCGTTGTTGCCGTCGAGCCCGTCGAAGATCCTCGACCAGAGCTGGGTGCCGTTCGGCGCGACCTTCATCGTCACCCAGTTGGCGTAGTAGGAGGTGCCGTAATCGGGGCCGATCGCGATCACGTTGCCGAGCGAGTCGAGCGCGAGGCGATGGATGTAGTCGCCGGGAGAATAGACGTTGGTCCATTGCAGCACGCCGGTGGGCGAGTATTTGCGGAGCTGCATGCCGGCGCCGCCGGCGAGGCCGTTGCCGAAATACACCTCGCCCGCATTGCTGACCGCCACGGCGGCGGCGTAGACCGAAACGTCGCGGAAGTCCTGCCAGCGCTTGAATCCCGAAGGGTCGCAGGAGAGCACGTAGAAGTTGTACCCGCTGGTGCCCGAGGCGGCGATCCAGCTATCGTTGTCCGACACGAAAAGGCCGGTCGGCAAGGGCGTGCCGGGGAAACCGGTGCCGTTCGGATTCACCACCGGGCAGACCCACTGCCGCCCGGCGCTCGTGTACTTGACGATGCCGATCCGGAAGACGCCGGCGTCGTACAGGCCTCCGGTCACGTAGGCATTGCCCGCGTGGTCGGCTTCGGCGCGCACCGCCTGCGCGGCGGAGCCGTCGACGATGTCGGAGAAGACGAGGTTCCCGTCCCCGTCGTAGCGCAGGACGAAGTAGCCGACCGGATACTGATCGGAGGTGATCCATTTGAAGCCGACCACGTAGGCCCCGCCGTTGGGGTCGGCGGCCACCCAGGTCGCCCGCACCTGCACCTCGGGGCGGAAGCTGCGTTCCCACAGCAGGATTCCGGCGGAGCTGAATTTGCGGGTCAGGACAACGCCGTTGACGTACGTGTCGCCGACGGAATAGGAGTTCTCGAAGCGGTCCATGTCCATCATTCGCCCGCCGAAATTCGCGCTCGTCGCTTCCCAGACGATGTCGACGGCGTCCGTCGATTGCGCACGCGCGCCGGGTGAGAGCACAGCTAGAAGCAACAGGGAGAGCAAAGCGCCGCGGAAAGCGCTGCGTGCGGACTGAGTCGTCATGGGGCCACCTTTCTTTCCCCCGCGTCCTATTCTTGCAAACCGGCGCGGAGCTCCGATGCGACATATCGTCGCTCCGCGGCAAAACGGTGGCTTGATCCTCGTCAACCCGGCCACGTCGTCGTTCGACGACATGACCGTTCTGCATGGCCGGTTCTAGACGATCTTTTCGCCGAACTTCTTCAATGCAGCTTCGGAAAGAGTTAGACCGAGTCCAGGTTGCTCCTTGAGCGTGAGCATGCCGTTCGCGATCCGCGGCGGATCCTGAAACAGCTCCGCCTGCAGCGGGTCGCGCTCGGGATCGGTGAACGATTCGACGATCAGCCCGGCAGGGGTCGCCGCCACGATGTGCGCATGGATGAAGCAGTCGTGGTGCGGGGCGACATGCACGTGGTTCAACTCGCACAGCGCGGCGAGCTTCCGGCCCTCGGTGAAGCCGCCCATCATGGTGCAGTCGAACTGCAGGATCTGGATCGCGTTTTCCTCGAGGAGCGCGCGGCACGCGTAGCTCGTCAGCTCGCTCTCGCCGGCGGAGAGCGGGATGCGCGTTTTCTGGGCGAGGAGCTTCAGCTCCCTGCGGTCGTCGGCCCAGCGCACCGGCTCCTCGAGCCAGCGCGGACGCAGCGGCTCGAGGAGCCGCGCGCCTTCGATCGCGGTGGCGAGGTCCCAGCCCCGGTTCACGTCGATCATCAAATCCTTGTCCGCGCCGATGATCTCGCGCACCAGGGCGAGGCGCTCCATGTCCTCGCCCAGTGCGGCGCCGCCCGCCTTGGCCTTGAATCCGGTGTGGCCCTGCGCCTTCAGCATCTGCATCTCGTCGCGCAGCTCGGACAGCGTCTTGCCGTCGCGGTAGTAGGCGCAGGTCACGTAGCAGGGCACTTCGCTGCGATAGCCGCCGAACAGGCGATACAACGGCAGCTTGGCGACCTTCCCGACGAGGTCCCAGCACGCGATGTCGACCGCGGCGGAGATGCGGATGATCGCTTCGCGCGACCAGCCCTTCTCGCTCGCGCGCCGCTGCCAGGTCAGCGCGAAGAGCTTCTGGTAGATGCGCTCGGGCGCGAGCGGGTCCATGCCGATCACGAGCTCGGCGATGCCGCTTTTGAAAGCGGCGATCGCCGCTTCGATCGGCGTGTAGCTCGTCGCGATGCCGACCCCCTCGAGCCCCTCGTCGGTCTGCAGGCGCACGAGGATCTCGTTCGCTCGCGGCACGATGAAATGGCTGACCCAGTGCGGGCGCTCGGTATGCGGCGCGCGCAGGATGTAGACCTGCAGGTGCGTGATCTTCACGTGGCGGCTATTTCTTCAGGTGGCGCTCGAGGAACTCCATGGTGCGCTGCCACGCCTGCTCGGCCGCTTTCGGGTTGTACTTGAGCATGTCGAGCTTCTTCGTGTCTGCGGTCTCGTTGGCGAAGGCGTGCTTCGCGTCGTAGCGATGGAACTCGTACTTCACGTTCGCGGCCTTGAGCTTCTTCTCGAGCTCATCCACGCCCGAGATGGCGAACGCCTGATCGTGCAGCGCCCAGTGGCCGAGCAGCGGCGTCTTGATCTTCGAGGCGTCGACGTACTGGAGCGGCGGATAGCCGTACCAGATGACTTCGGCGTCGGCCTCGGGAACGTTCACCGCCGAGAGCACGGTGAGCGCACCGCCCATGCAGAAGCCGGTGACGCCGACCTTCGGGCTGTCCTTCTTCAGGTACTGCACGGCGCCGCGGATGTCCTGGCCCGCGGCGTCGCCGAAGTTGAGGCCTTCCATCAGGTGCTTCGCCTCGTTCGCCTCGAGCGCGACTTTGCCGCGGTAGAGGTCGGGAACGAGCGCGCGGTAGCCCGCGCTTGCGAGCTTGTCGGCCACGCCCTTGATCTGGTCATTGAGGCCCCACCACTCCTGGATCACCACCAAGCCGGGTGACTTGGCTGACTGCGCCGGTTCCGCGAGATAGCCGCTGACGCTCTTGCCGTCGGGCCGCTGGTAGCTCGTCATCTTGCCCATCGATTGCCTCCTGTTCGGAAGGCCAATCTTAGGGCAACCACTCCAGGCGGGAGAAGGCCGGTTCGATCTGCCACGGCACCGGCTCGCGCGCCTCCCACGCGGTCTCCCACGGGTGCGCGATCACGGGGGTAATGCGCGGCCGCTCGCGCCAGAGGCCCGCCTCGTACAGCGCCATGTGGCGCGCCTGCGTCGCGTCGAGCTGCAGGCTGAAGCCGAAGGTGACGCTCCCGTCGTCCTTCAGTACGCGCGTAACGAGCGCCTCGTGGCCCGAGGCGAGGCGCATCGACTGGGTATGGATGAACCGGGTGTGGAGCGAATTCACGCGCGCAGGGGATTGAGGCCGCTGCGCGTGACGCGCCCTTGGAGCTCGCGCCCGAGCGATTCCTCGCAGAGCTTTGCCGTGGCGAGCAGCCCGTCGAGATCGATTCCGGTGGCGATGCCCATCGACTCGAACAGGTTCAC
>JBJMWH010000066.1:0-12846 GCA_045810245.1 Burkholderiales bacterium
GATCTGTCCGGGCTTGATTTTCTCAAGATCGCGAGTCTGCAGACCCTGAAGCTCCGAGCCTCCGGAAAATTCGTACAAACCCATGAAGGAGAAATCGAACAGGCCTGCGGCACGGCGCGTGGCGAGGTGCTCTTCCGCGGCGCTCATAGCGTGCGCAGCAGGAGAAGCCCGCCGGTCACAACGCACAGAATGCCGGCGAGCCGGCGCAGGACGAGCGGGCTCGCGACGTGCGCCAGGCGCACCCCGACGACGAGACCGAGGAGCTCGAACACCGTGATGATGGCCGCCGTGTGCCAGTCGATGAACCCGTGCCGCAGGTTCGAGACGGAGCCTGAAGTCGCGGCCACGATCTGCAGCACCTGGCTCGTGGCCACCGCCGTGAGCGGCACGTACCGCAGGATCACCATCAGCGGCACGGAGAAGAGCGGCCCCCCGGCCCCGGAGAAGCCCGAGCCGAAGCCCGCCGCGGCGCCGGCCGAGGCGAGCAGCCATTTTTCGCCGCGGCCGCGCCCGTCGCGGGAGCGTGCGCCCGGTTTCACCGGAAAGAGCACGTACAACCCGGCGGCGACGATCACGAGCGCGATGACGATGGCGAGCGGGCGGGGATCGACGAGCGCGGCGGCGGCGGCGCCGCAGAAGCCGAAAAAAAGCGCGGCGGCGCATACCGGGAGCGTAATGCGCCAGTCGATGCTGCCGCGGCGCTGGTAGAGCCAGGTGCCGACGATGCCGGTGAAAAGGAAGCTGAACAGCGAGGTCGCCGCCGCCTCGTGGATGGTGAGCCCGCCGAAGAGCGCCAGGAACGAAACCATCAGGACGCCGCCGACGCCGACCGTGCCGATGAGCAGGCCGACGAACGCGGCCACCGCCGCAAGGAGCAGGATCGAGCTCAGCCGGCGGCGAAGGCGACGAGCTCGCTCGTGAGCAGCACAGCGAGCTTCTTCATCAGGGCATAGCCCAGGCCAGGGTCGCCTTCCATGAGTCGGTTGAGCGCGGCGCCGTCGATGGCGACCACTTCGCACGCGGTGAGGCAATAGGCGGTGGCGATGCGGCGCGCGTGGCCCTCGACCAGCGGCGCCCAGCCGAACACGTCGCCGCGGCGGATGATGTCCCCGGCCGAGGTTTCGCGCTTGCCCAGGCCGAGGGTGAACCGCACCATGCCGTCGGCGAGCACGTAGAAATCGTCGACCGCGTCGCCCACGGTGTAGATGCGCGTGTCCTGCGGGAAGAAGCGGCCGCGGCCAAGCGCCGCAACGCGTTCGAGTTGCGCCTTGTCGAGGCCGGAAAAGAAGCGCGCCCGGTCCAGGACACCCGCGGCGTCGAAGGACGTTTCTGCGCTCAACCGGTGTTCGCGGCGCGGCGCGGGCTCTTGCCCACGATCTGCCTGAACTTGGCGAGCTCGTCTTCCTTCATGAAGACGGTGTGCTCGGTCCCCGGGTACTTGCGCCCGCGCACGTCGTCGCGGTAGTCGGAGAGGCCCTTCTCGATGATCGGCACCAGGTCGACGTAGATCTTGGAGTGGCGCGGCACGTGCGCCTCGTACAGGTGGAACAGGTCCGAGCCGATGATGTGCACGCCGTGCGCGCGGTTACCGGCGCCGAGCGAGATCACCGGTACGGGAAGGGTTTGGGCGAGGTATTCGCAGACCTCGGAGGTCGTGACCTCGCACATGATGGAGAAGCAGCCGGCGTCGACCATCGCCCAGGCGTCGTCGACCAGCTCCTTGGCGCGGTCGGCGGTCTTGCCCTGGGCGAAGAAGCCGCCGAGCTGCGGCATGCGCATCGGCGTGATGCCGATGTGGCCCTGCACCGGGATGCCGGCCTTGACGATCGCCTCGATGTACTTCGCGTGATGCTGGTTGCCTTCGCATTTCATCACCTCGGCGCCGCCCTGCGAGACGTACTTCGCGGCGTTGTCCACCGCCTGTTGCGCCGACAGGTGGAAG
Organism: Burkholderiales bacterium; assembly: GCA_045810245.1. GTDB lineage: Bacteria > Pseudomonadota > Gammaproteobacteria > Burkholderiales > SG8-39 > SCGC-AG-212-J23. The sequence goes on from JBJMWH010000066.1 coordinate 1,943, forward strand.
CTCATGTAGGGCATGTCGACCATGCGCAGGCCGTACTTCGAGCCGCGCTTCACCGCCTGCGCCATGAACATCACTTCCTCGAACGACACCGAGGTGGTGCTCTCGTGGCCGAAGAGCACCATGCCGCCGGTGTCGGACACGCACAGGATGTCGATGCCGACGCGGTCGGCGATGATGGCGGTTTCGTAGTCGTACACGGCGAGCTGCACGATCGGCTCGCCTTTCTTCATCTTCTCCACCAGCATCGGGATGGTGACTTTCTTGCGCGCGGGCTGCGCCGCCGCGGGCTTGGATTCGGCCATATCGCGTTCCTCCTCTAAGGGAACTTGATAGCAAGACCGCCTTGATAATGCAAGTGTTTCACTATGAAACGTCTCGGCCGGAAGGGTCCTTGCCGCCTCTCCTCAAGCCTCGCTTCAGCCCCCACTGCCGGCGGCGCATCCACAGCGCCTTGCGCCCGATGCCGAGCATGCGCGCGAGCTCGATCTCGCGGTACGAGTCCTGGAAGCGCTCGACCACCTCGCGGATGTACTCCTCCACCGCGAGCGGGCGCGCGCCGCGCAGCATGCGGCGCTCGCTCAGCGTGCGGGCGATCGCGCGCAGCAGCTCTTCGTTGTCGAAGGGCTTGATCACGTAGTCGGCCGCGCCCGCGCGCAGCGCGGCAATGGCGCTTTCCATCGACGAGTAGCTCGTGATCACGATGATCGGCAGCCGCGGACGGCGTCCGCGCACCCCGGCGATCACGTCGAGGCCGGTGCCGTCGGGCAGCCGGAGGTCGGTGACCACGAGATCGATGTCGGCGCGCTTGATCTGCTCGAGGCCGGCCTTCACCGTGGCGGCGTGCGAAACCGCATACCCCTCGCGCTCGAGCAGCATGCCGATCACTTCCGACACGCCCGGGTCATCGTCGACCAGCAGCACTCGCTCGTTCATGGATGCACCGGAAGGAAGAGGTTGAAGCAGGCGCCGCCGCGCGGATCGTTGGCAGCATGGATGCTGCCGCCGAGCTGCTGCACGATCTCGTAGGTGATGGCGAGACCGAGACCGGTGCCCTCGCCGGGCGGCTTGGTGCTGAAAAAGGGATCGAACACCCGCCCCAGATGCTCGGGGGCGATGCCCGGACCGCTGTCATGGATCGAAAGCTCGATGCGCCCGTCCGCCCTGCTCGCCTGGGCCTCGATGCGCCCGGCGCCCTGCATGGCTTGCGCGGCGTTGAGAAACACGTTGAGCAGAACCTGCTCGAGCTCGCCGGGCCGGGCAAACGTCGCGACCCCGGGCATGCCGCGATAGTCCACCTTTACGCGGCGGCCGCACGAACTGTGCCGCAGCAGCGTCGCCGCCGTCTCGACCGCTTCGTCGATGGCCACCGCCGCGGGGGCGTCGCCGCTCACCCGTGAGTAGTCGCCGAGCTTCTTCGTGATCGCCACCACGCGCGCGACGTTCGAGGCGATCGAAGCGAGTCCTTTCTCGAGCGTCTCGGGCGTGACGCCGCGCCTGGACTGCAGGATCTGCAGCATCGAAGACACCGCGGCGAGCGGATTCGACACCTCGTGGCACACCGCGGCGACCATGAAGCCGAGCGAGGCCAGGCGCTGGGTCTGGGCCGGGACCGGGTTTTCGTCCTTCATGCCGCCCCCCTCAGCGCCGGTCGCACGATCGAGCGCTCGTCGATCGGGACGCAGAGCGCGGCGGCCGCGATCGAAAGTGCGATGGAGGCGAGCCAGATGAGCTGGTAGGAGCCGGTGAGGTCGTAGACCGCTCCGCCCGCCCAGGCGCCGGCGAAAGCGCCGAGCTGATGGCCGAGGAACGAGATCGAGAACAGCGTCGAGAGGTACTTCACGCCGAAGATCTGCGCCACCAGCGAGTTGGTGAGCGGCACGGTGGCGAGCCAGGTGACGCCCAGCACCGCCGCGAAGAGGTACGTGCCTGCGGCGGAAAGCGGCGCCATGAGGTACAGGGAAATGGCGATGGCTCTGATCACGTAGAGCCACGTCAGGATCCACTTCTTGCTGTAGCGGCCGCCCAATGCACCGGCCACGGTGGAGCCGACGATATTGAAGAAACCGATCGTCGCGAGCGCGGTCATGCCTTGCGTCGGCGTGAGGCCGCGGTCCACCGCGTAGGCCGGCAAGTGCGTCATCACGAAGATCGTCTGGAAGCCGCAGACGAAGAAGCTGCCGGTGAGGAGCCAGAAGCCGCGGTGATGCATCGCTTCGGCGAGGGCCTCGCCGATGGACTGTTCGCTCTCGTGCGCCGCGGAATTGCGTCCGCCGAGCGCGGCGCCGAGCGGGATGATGAGGAAGGCAGCCGCGCCCAGCACGATGAGGGCGTTCACCCAGCCGAAGCTTGAAATGAGCGCCTGGCCGCCCGGCAGCATGACGAACTGGCCGATCGAGCCGCAGGCCCCGGTGATGCCCACGGCGAAGCTGCGTTGCTCCGGCGGAAAGGCACGCGCGACGACCGCGAGGACCACGCCGAAGCCGGTGCACGCGAGGCCCAGGCCGATGAGCAGGCCCGCGGTCGCGTTCAGCTCGAGCGGCGTGGCCGAATGCGCCATCGCGATGAGCCCCAGCCCGTAGGCGAGGCCGCCAAGCGCCAGGACGCGGCCGGCGCCATAGCGGTCGGCGATCGCACCGGCGAGCGGCATGCCCAGGCCCCACACCAGGTTCTGCAACGCGATCGCGAAGGAGAACACCTCGCGTCCGCAGCCGAGGTCGATCGTCATCGGCCGCAGGAACAGGCCGAAGCTCTGGCGCGTGCCGAGCGCGAGCATCAGGATGAGTCCTCCGCAGACGAGGATCCCCGCAGGCGTGCGCCAACGCATGCGCTAGTATGTATCTCAGGGATGAAGCTTTGCATAGTGTCCGACAGCCACGATCGCGCCGACGCCCTCGCGGACGCGGTGCGAGCGGCCGCGGCCAACGGCGCGCAGGCGGTGATCCATTGCGGCGACGTCATCGGCACGCAGACTTTGCGCGGCGCCATGACGGTCGGCCTGCCGATGCACGTCATCCACGGCAACAACCTGGGTGATCCCGTATCGCTCTCGCGCTGGGCGCGCGACAGTAGCGGGCAGCTGCAATACCACGGCCCGGATGCGCGCCTCGAGCTCGGCGGTCGCAAGATCTTCGTCGTGCACTATCCCGAGTACGGCTATGCGATGGCGTGCACCGGGGACTGGGACCTGGTGTGCTGCGGCCATTCGCATGTCCTTGGGGTTGACCAGGTTGCAAACGTCAAGGGCGGAAAGACCTGGCTGGTGAACCCGGGCACGATTGCCGGGCTCGCCGCGCCCGCCACCTGGGTGCTCGGCGATCTTGCTGCAATGCACTTCGAGCCGCATTCGCTCGCTCTATAGCCGCATAGCGCGTTTTTAGCGGTTTGTCCTGGCGGTCCTCTTAGAATCGGCGTGAGGAGGATCCCATGTTCGCAATCAACCCGTTCGCCGCCCTATCGGCGACGATACCGCCTGCCGCCATGCAGGCCTACGTCGTTGCCATGATCGTCCTGGTCGCGGCGGGGACGCTGTTCGACATCGTGCACAAGGGGAGCGCGAAGTACTTTTTCAATAATTTCAGAAAATCAAAGGGCAAGCCGGTCGGCGGCGGCGAATTGGCGTCGATCGCGCTCCAGACCGCCGTGGTGGATGTCCTCGCGTCCGGGGAGTTCTGCAGCGCGCGCCGCCGCGTCGCGCATCTGCTGACCATGTACGGCTTCCTGCTCCATGTCGTCGCGGCCGTCGTGATGGTGTTCAACGCTTCAGCGGCTTCCATCTGGCCGCACCTCTGGTGGATCGGCGGCCTCATGGTGTGTGCCGGCGGCTACTGGTTCTGGTTCTTCATCCGGGCCGACGTCGCCGCCGAAGGCAACTCGCCGCTTCGCCTCATGCGCGCGGATCTTTTCGTGCTCTCGCTCCTCGCCAGTGTCACGCTGGGACTCGTCTGGGCGTCGGCGCAGGCGCGCGCCAGTACCGGGTCCCTGGTTTGGTTTGCTCTCTACATCATCGCAACGACGGTGCTGTTCGGCTCGGTGCCGTGGTCGAAGTTCGCCCACATGTTCTTCAAGCCGGCGGCGGCGTTCGAAAAGAGAGTCTCGTACGCGAACGGCACGCGAAGCAATCTGCCTGGGCCGGCAGACAAGCCGGAGCAGTTCGGCAGCGCGCGCACCGCGCCGCGCCATTACTAGAGGGGAACGAGATGCCCACTTTCGTCTACATGACCCGCTGCGACGGCTGCGGGCACTGCGTCGACATCTGCCCCTCCGACATCATGCACATCGACAAGACCTACCGGCGCGCCTACAACATCGAGCCCAACATGTGCTGGGAGTGCTACTCGTGCGTGAAGGCCTGCCCGCAGAATGCGATCGACGTGCGCGGCTACGCCGACTTCGCGCCCCTCGGCCACAGCGTGCGGGTTTTGCGCGAGGAGGCCAAGGCCACGATCTCGTGGCGGCTCAAGTTCCGCGACGGCCGTGAAAAAAACTTCGTATCGCCGATCCGCACCACCCCGTGGGGATCGATCAAGGGCCCGGCCGAGTACGACGCGCCGCGCCCGGAGGCCTTCGCCTCGCAGGAGCTTGCGCACGAGCCCGATTCGCTCAAGATCGATGGCGGCGTGCCGACGCTCAGTCCCACCCGCCTGAAACGAAGGGTCGCGTGATGGGCCTCTTCGGCGGACGCAAGACGGTCACGGTCGACGCCGACATCCTCGTCATCGGCGGCGGCATGGCGGGTTGCGGCGCGACTTACGAAAGCCGCTATTGGGGGCGCGATCTCAAGATCGTGTGCGTCGAGAAGGCGAACATCGAGAGAAGCGGCGCGGTCGCCCAGGGGCTCTACGCGATCAACTGCTACATGGGCATGCAGTGGAACGAGAACCAGCCCGAGGACCACGTGCGCTACGCGCGCAACGACCTCATGGGCCTGGTGCGCGAGGACCTGGGCTACGACATCGCGCGCCATGTCGACGGCACGGTCCACAAGTTCGAGGAATGGGGCCTGCCGATCATGCGCGACCCCAAGACCGGCCGCTACCAGCGCGAAGGCAAGTGGCAGATCATGATCCACGGCGAGAGCTACAAGCCGATCGTTGCCGAGGCCGCGCGCAAGGCCGCGACCGAGGTCTACAACCGCATCATGGTCACGCACCTGCTGATGGACTCGGCGAAGCAGAACCGGGTCGCCGGGGCCGTCGGGTTCAACGTGCGCACGGGGGACTTCCACGTGTTCCGCGCCAAGGCGGTGATCGTCTGCGCCGGTGGCGCGTCGCACATCTTCAAGCCGCGCGCGGTGGGCGAGGGCATGGGGCGCACCTGGTATGCGCCGTGGAGCAGCGCGTCGGCCTACGGGCTGCCGATCCAGGTCGGAGCCAAGATGACGCAGATGGAGAACCGCATCGTCCTCACCCGCTTCAAGGACGGCTACGGCCCGGTCGGCGCCTACTTCCTGCATCTCAAGACCTATACGGAGAATGGCTACGGCGAGGAGTACGAGAAGCGGTGGTACGAGGACACCAAGGCCCTGGTGGGCGACTACGTCGATCGCCATCCAGTGCCGACCTGCCTGCGCAACCACGCGCTGCTGAAAGAGCTCGCCGCGGGCCGCGGTCCGATCCGCATGGTCACCAAGGAGGCGTTCCAGGATCCGCACAAGGAGGTCGTTGGCTGGGAGAACTTCCTCGGCATGACGATCGGCCAGGCGGTGGTCTGGGCCTCGCAGAACATCGACCCGAAGCACATCAATCCGGAGCTCACCACGTCCGAGCCCTACGTCATGGGCTCGCACGCCACCTGCTCCGGCGCGTGGGCGAGCGGGCCGGAGGACTACGCGCCCGACGAGTATCAGTGGGGCTACAACCGGATGATGACGGTTGAGGGTCTTTTCGGCGCCGGCGACACCATCGGCGGCACCGCCCACAAATTCTCGTCAGGCTCGTTCACCGAAGGTCGCATCGCGGCCAAGGCGGCGGTGAAATACGTGAAGGACATGAAGAACGGACAGCCGCAGGTGAGGGAGCAGGAAGTTCGCGACTTGCAGCGAACCATCTACCAGCCGCTCGAGAACTATCGCGTCGGCCGCAACGAGATCACAGCCGGCACCGTATCGCCGAGCTACCTGCTTCCGATCCACGGTCTTCAGCGGCTGGAGAAGATCATGGACGAGTACGTCGGCGGCATCGGCACCATGTACATGACGAACGGCAAGCTGCTCGAGCGCGGCCTCGAATTGCTGGCCATGCTGAAGGAGGACATGAACAGCATGGGCGCCGAGGACCTGCACCAGCTTCAGCGCGTATGGGAGCTCCATCACCGGCTGATCGCCTCGGAGTCGGTCACCCGCCACACGCTCTTCCGCGAGGAGACGCGCTGGCCGGGGTACTACTACCGGGGCGACCACATGAAGCTGGATGACGAGAACTGGCACTGCTTTACGCTCTCCCGCTACGACCGCCATAGCGGCGAGTGGGCGATGGAGAAGGCGCCGGTCTATCACATCGTCGACTGACGTCGCGCTAGACTGTCCAAAAAGGGGAGGACACATGGAACAGAGCAAGCGGGCCTTTCTCAAGGCCGGAGCCGGTGCGGCCGCGATCGCGGCGATACCCGGTGCTTTGGCGCAGACGCCGGCGGGATGGCAGCCGAGCGGGCGCTATCCGGATCCGACGGTCAAGGTGGTCGATCCGAGCTTCAACCGCTACAAGCTCGGGCTGGCGAAGGTCGAGCGCATCGCCTCGAACTGCCGCTGGAACGAAGGGCCGGTGTGGTTCGGCGACGGCCGCTACCTGCTCTGGAGCGACATCCCGAACAACCGCATCATGAAGTGGGACGAGGACAGCGGCGCGGTCAGCGTCTTCCGCAAGCCCTCGAACAACGCCAACGGCAACACGCGCGACCGCCAGGGGCGGCTCCTCACCTGCGAGCACGACACGCGGCGCGTGACGCGCACCGAGTACGACGGCTCGATCACGGTGATCGCCGACAAGTTCGACGGCAAGCCGCTCAACTCGCCGAACGACGTGGTCTGCAAGTCCGACGGCTCGATCTGGTTCACCGACCCGCCGTTCGGCGTCCTCGGCAACTACGAGGGGCACGTGGCGAAGCCCGAGCTGCCGACCAACGTGTACCGCTGGGATCCAAAGACGCAGAAGCTCGCGGTGGCCACCGGCGACGTGAACCGGCCGAACGGCCTCGCCTTCTCCCCGGACGAGTCGAAGCTCTACGTCATCGAGGCCGGCGCGACACCGCGCATCGTGAAGGTTTTCGACGTGGTCGACGGCGGCACCAAGCTCGCCAAGGGTCGCACGTTCCTGCAAGCCGAGACCGGCGGCACGCCCGACGGCTTCCGGCTCGACGTCGACGGCAACCTGTGGATGGGCTGGGGCATGGGGAGCGAGGCGCTCGACGGCGTCAACGTCTTCAACAGCGAAGCCAAGCTCATCGGGCGCATCGACCTGCCCGAGCGCTGCGCCAACGTGTGCTTCGGCGGCCTCTACCGCAACCGCCTCTTCATGGCGGCCAGCACCTCGGTGTATTCGCTTTACGTCAATACGCAGGGCGCATCGGGCGGATAAAGACCTGCGCGCTGTTTTATGATTGAATAGTCCTTCCTTATAGCGGGAAGGCTCATGGCAGACCGGCGCCTGCAGGTATTCCACGCGGTGGCGAAGCATCTTTCGTTCACCAAGGCCGCCGAGACGCTGTTCATGACGCAGCCGGCCGTCACCTTCCAGGTGAAGCAGCTCGAGGAGCACCTGAACACGCGGCTTTTCGACCGCGCGCAGGGACGGATCGCGCTCACACCCGCCGGGCAGGTCGCCTACGAGTACGCCGAGCGGATCTTGAACCTCTCCGAGGAGCTCGACCGGCGGCTGAAGGAGATGAGCGGCCAGGCGAGCGGGCCGCTGCTCATCGGCGCGAGCATGACGATCGGCGAATACGTGCTGCCGCAGCTCATCGGCAAGTTCAAGGCGCGCTTCCCGGCCGTGGTGCCGACACTTTTCGTCGGCAATTCCGAAGCCGTCCAGGACCGTGTCGCCGAGCGCACGCTCGATCTGGGCTTCATCGAGGGCGATTCGCACCTGTCCTCGCTCAATAGCGAGGTGTGCTGCGAGGACGAGCTGCAGGTGGTCTGCGCGCCGTCGCATCCGCTGGCGGGGGAATCGTTGGCGCTGCCGGCCGCGCTCACGCAATATCCCTACATCAATCGCGAGCCGGGCTCGGGCACGCGCGCGGTCATCGACCACTACCTGCAGAAAGCGGGCGTATCGCCGGACTCGCTGAACATCGTGGTCGAGCTCGGCAGTCCCGAGGCGATCAAGGGCCTGGCGGCGACCGGCATGGGCTTCGCGATCATGTCGCGCGTCATCGTCGCGAAGGAGCTGCAGCTCGGCCAGCTGGTGCAGATCCCGCTGCGGCCGCGGCTGCTGCGCAATTTCTCGGTGGTCTACGCCAGAGAGCGGTTCCACTCCCGGCTGGTGGCGGGCTTCCTCGCTTTCGCCAAGGATCAGCTCGCCGCGGCGCAGCGCCTGGCCGCGTAATTCAGAAGAAGAGTCCCGAGGCGGAGGCGAGGAGAACGAGGATCTGGGCAATGGCGAGCCCGAGCTGCAGCCGATCTCCCGCGACGAGCAGCGTCGGCACGATGCGCGCGTAACAAACGATCGTGATCGAAGCGAACACGCTGATACCGAGGAAATTCAGGTAATCGCCTTTGCCGAGGTGCCACAGCCAGTCCCAGCCGGTAGGCGCACCGGTCGCCGCGACATAGTGGTCTACCGGAAGCGTCCACAGGCGCGCGAGCTCCTCCCGCGGCACGTGAGGGTCGAGCACGCCGAACACATAGACGGCGAAACCCGCGGCGAGCACCACGAGGCCGAGCCGCGTGCCGGCGTCGAGCCAACGGGCGTAGATCTTCTGTTCGATCGGAACCATGGCTCAGATCCCGAAGCCCTTCAGCAGGGCGCGGCCGCCCGCGATCACCAGTACCGTGAGCACGATGCGCCGCACGACAGACGCAGATGACACGCGCAGCAGCCGAGCCCCGAGCTTGGCGCCGAGCGTGACGCCGATGAGCGAAGGCACCACCAGCATCGGGAAGACGGCGCCGCGGTGGATGTAGACCCACGCCGCCGAGGTGTCGACCACCGAGAGAAGCATTCCCGAGGTGCCCACCGAGAGCTTGAGCGGCGCGCCCATCAGGAGGTTGAGCGCCGGCACGTTGGCCCAGCCCGCGCCCAGGCCGAACATGCCGGCGAGGAGGCCTATTCCTCCAAAAACAAACAGGGAAGCCGGCGTACGGTGCACTTGCCAGGTCACGTCGCGGCCGAGCGCAGGATCGTGGTACACGCCGTGCAGGCGAAGCGCCACGCCGAGCGCGTCGGGCCGTGCCACCTCGGGGTGGGCGGAGCGGCCGCCGCGCCACATGAGAAGCGCGATGCCGAGGATGGTGCAGCCGAGCGCAAGCTGCACCGCGCCGGTCGGCAGGGCGAGCCCGATCAGCGCTCCGGCGATCGAAGTGACCGAGCCGACGAGCGCGAGCGGCATGGCGAGCCGCAGGCTGGCGAGCCCGCTGCCGAGCAGGCTGGGCGCGGCGGAGAGCGCGCTGGTCATGGCGATGAGGAGCCCCGTCGCGCGCACGAAGTCGAGATGAAACGGAAAGAACGCGCCGACGATCGGCACGAACAGCACGCCGCCGCCGACGCCCGCGAGCACCGCGACGATGCCCATGGCGAACGTGATCGCAAAGAGCGCGCTCGGCCAGAGCCACCACTCCATCGCTAGGTCTTCTCGCGCCCTTTCAGCCCGGCATAGTAGCCGCGCAGGATCTCGAGCACTTCCGGGCGCGAGAATTCCGCCGGCACCGCCGCGCCTTCCTCGAGCCACTTGCGAAGCTGCGTGCCCGAGACCTGCAGACGATCCTTGTCGCCGTGCGGGCAGGTGCGGCCCGAGGCCATGCCGCCGCAGCGGTAGCACCAGAACGTGACGTCGATCTTGAGCGGCCTCGTCTGGAGCGAGCCGGGCGGGATCTCGTCGAAGATGCGGTGGGCGTCGAAGGGTCCGTAGTACTTGCCGACGCCGGCGTGGTCGCGCCCGACGACGAGGTGCGAGCAGCCGTAGTTTTGCCGGAAAAGCGCGTGCAGCAGGGCTTCGCGCGGGCCGGCGTAGCGCATGTCGAGCGGGTATCCCGCCTGGACCACTGTCCCCGGACGGAAGTAGTTCTCGATCAGCACCGCGATCACGCGTGTGCGCACCTCGGCCGGGATGTCGCCCGCCTTCAGGGCGCCGAGGAGCGAATGCACCAGCACGCCGTCGCAGATCTCGATCGCCACCTTGGCGAGGTATTCGTGCGAGCGATGCATCGGATTTCGTGTCTGGAAGGCGGCGACGCGCGACCAGCCGAGGCGCTCGAACTCGGCGCGCGTCTGCGCGGGGGTCATGAAGAGCGCGCCGTATCTGGCGCGGAAGCCGCCATCCGATAGCACGCGCACCGGGCCGGCGAGATTGAACGCGCCTTGCTGCATCACCATCTTCACGCCGGGATGCTCGCTGTCGGTGGTGCGGAACACCGACTGGCACTCGTGCGCTTTGTCGATGCGATAGCGCTCGGTCAGCGTCATCACCGCGAGCGTGCTGCCATCGTCCGGATCCACCAGCGCGATCTCGCCGCTGATGGATGCGTCGTCGGTGGAGAGCGTGATTGGGATGGGCCAGAAGACGCCGGCGCTGGTGCGCATCTGATCGCAGACGCCCTGCCAGTCGTCGCGCGACATAAAGCCCTGGAGCGGCGTGAAGCCGCCGATGCCGAGCATCACCAGGTCGCCCTTCTCGCGTGAGCTCACACGCAGCTTGGGCAGAGACTCGGCGCGGCGGCGCTCGGCCGCGGCCGCTTCGCCCTCGAGGAGGAGCGA